>JBAWHL010000227.1:0-12330 GCA_049593815.1 Ilumatobacteraceae bacterium
GAGCGCACGTAGCGCTGTGCGCAACGGCGGCTCAGAATTTCGGGGTTGTCGCGTGTGGGGCCGGATGTCGAGACGTGCTCGTGGGTCAGGCGGAGGCGGCGTCGAGGGCGCGGCGGGTGAGGACCCGGGCGAGGTGTTGGCGGTACTCGACGCTGGCGTTGAGGTCGGCCTGCGCCTCGGCTTCGGCATTCGCCTGATCCGCAGCATCGGCGACGGACGCACCGCTCGCGAGTGCGGCGGACACGCTCGTGGCCAGAATCGGTGTCGAGCCCATGTTGACGAGGCCGACGCCGGACTCGTCACCGCGACGCCACGCAGCGACCCCGACGATCGCCCAGTCCTGGGCACGGCGGTTGAACTTCTGGAAGTTCCAGCCGGCACCGTTCATCTTGGGGACGCGCACTTCGGTGAGGATCTCGTCGTCGGCCAGCGCCGACTCGAAGAAGGTCTGGTAGAAGTCGGCGGCGGCGATCTCGCGGGTGCCGTTGGGCCCCTGGGCGACGTACGTGGCACCGAGCGCCAGCGTCGTGGCGGGAAGGTCGGACGCCGGGTCCGCGTGGGCGATCGTGCCGCCGAGGGTGCCGCGGTGGCGGACCTGCGGGTCGCCGACATGGCTCGCCGCGTGGGCCAGCAGCGGGACGTGCTGCTTGAGGAGGTCGGACGTCTCGACGTCCATGTGACGAGTCATCGCCCCGATGGCGATCTGGTCACCGTCCTCACGGATGTAGGACAGGTCGCTCAGGCGGCCGATGTCGATGAGCACGCTCGGCTGGGCGAGACGGAGCTTCATCATCGGCAGGAGGCTGTGCCCGCCCGCGATGAACTTCGATTCGTCACCGTGCTGCGCAACCAGGCTGATGGCTTCTTCGGCGGATTCGGCGCGGACGTAGTCGAATGCGGCGGGGATCACTGTGTGCCTCCATTGGCGCTGGTGTGCGGATGTTCGGGGCGGGCAGCCTGGATGGCGGCCCACACGGTGTTCGGGCTGGCGGGCATCGTGACGTCACGGACACCGAGTCCGGAGAGAGCATCGACGATGGCATTCATGACAGCAGGTGCAGATCCGATCGTGCCAGCTTCGCCCACGCCCTTCACGCCGAGCGAATTGGTCGGCGACGGCGTCACCGAGTGACCGAGCGTGATGGCCGGGACGTCGCTCGCTGCCGGCACCAGATAGTCGGCGAGGGTCGACGTGCGCAGGTTGCCGTCGGAGTCGTAGTCGACGCCTTCGTACAGCGCCTGGGCGAGGCCCTGGATGACCCCGCCGTGTACCTGGCCCTCGACGATCAGCGGGTTGACCTGGACGCCACAGTCGTCGACGGCGACGTACTTCAACACGTCGACATCGCCGGTCTCGACGTCGACCTCGACGAGGCACATGTGGGTGCCGAACGGCCACGAGAAGTTCGGTGGGTCGTACGTGATCTGGGCTTCGAGGTTCGGTTCGAGACCGTCAGGGAGGTCGTGGGCGGTGAACGCCGCGAAGGCGATCGCTGCCAGGGGCATCTCCTTGTCGGGCGACCCAGCGACGCGGAACGAGCCGTCGACGAATTCGAGGTCGTCGACGTTGGCCTCCATCTGGTGCGCCGCGATCTGTTTGGCCTTGTCGATCACCTTGTCGCAGGCCAGGCCGACGGCGACGCCGCCGACGGGCAGCGAGCGCGAGCCGTAGGTGTCCATGCCGAGCGGGGCGATGGCGGTGTCGGAGTGCAAGACGTCGACGTCGGCGGGATCGATGCCGAGTTTGTCGGCGACGATCATCGACCACGCGGTCTCGTGGCCCTGCCCGTGCGGTGACGTGCCGGTGACGACTTGGACCTTCGACGTCGGCAGGATGCGCACCGTGGCGGCTTCCCAGCCACCCGCGGAGTAGTTGAGCGAGGCCAGCACGCGCGACGGGGCGAGCCCGCACATCTCGAAGTAACTCGAGACGCCGAGGCCGAGGCGCTTGGTGGCCCCGTCGACGTTCTGCGTCGCTTGGCGGGCGCGCACGGCGTCGTAGTCGATGAGGTCGACGGCGACGGAGGCGGCCTTGTCGTGGTCACCCGAGTCGTACACCAGCCCGGTGAACGCCTCGTAGGGGTACTTCTCGGTGGCGATGAAGTTGCGCCGCCGCAGTTCGAGCGGGTCGATGCCGATCTCGCGGGCGAGGGCATCCATGGCGCGTTCGATGGCGTACGTCGCTTCGGGACGACCGGCGCCGCGGTAGGCGTCGGTCGGGGTCAGCGTCGTGAAGACGCCGGTACACGAGAAGTCGTAGGCCTTGGGCAGGTCGTACACACCGGCGTAGAGGAACGCCCCGAGGATCGGGATGCCGGGAGTGATGAGTTGGAGGTACGCGCCCATGTCGGCGACGAGGCGGACCCGGACGGCGGTGAGCTTGCCGGAGGAGTCGGCCGCGAGTTCGATGTTCTGGATCTGGCCGCGCCCTTGGATCGTGGCGACGGCGTTCTCCGAACGGGTCTCGTTCCAGCGAACCGGGACGCCGTGCTTCTGGGCGAGGGAGATGCAGAGCAGCTCCTCGGCGTAGACGTCGAGCTTGGCGCCGAAGCCACCGCCGACCGCCGGGGCGACGACGCGCAGCTGGTGTTCCGGCACGCCGAGCGTGACGGCGATCATCACCTTGAGCACGTGTGGGATCTGGGTGGAGGAGTACAGCGTCATGTCGCCGCCGAACGGCTGCGGCACGGCGACGATCGCCCGCGGCTCCATGGCCATCGGGATCAGGCGCTGCTGGACGTAGCGTTCGCTGACGGTGTGGGCGGCGGCGTCGAAGGCCTGCTGCACCGCGCCGTCGGTCTCCTCGATGAGCAGGTTCCACGTGTAGGACGAGTTCGTCCCGAGTTCCTCGTGGACGATCACACGGTCGGACAGGGCGTCGGTGAGGTCGGTCACGGCCTCGTGGACGTCGTAGTCGACGATGATCGCTTCGATCGCGTCGTGCGCGATCGCGTCGCTCTCGGCGAGGACCACGGCCACGCCGTCACCGACGAAGTGGACGGTGTCGACGGCCAACGGATAGTGCGTCGGGTTCTTCATGTCCTCGGTCACCGGCCATGCGCACGGCATGGGGGCGGCCCAGGACTCGGCGAGGTCAGCGCCGGTGTAGACGGCGTGCACGCCCTCCATCGACGTGGCGCCGGAGGTGTCGATCGCGGTGATCTTCGCGTGGGCATACGGGCTGCGCAGCACGGCCAGATGCCACGCCCCGGGCACCTTCATGTCGTTGGTGAACACCGCTTCGCCGGTGAGGAGGACAGGGTCCTCCTTGCGCAGCAGTCGCGTGCCCAGTACCCCGGTTGTGGTCGACGGTTCGTCGGTGACTGTCATTGCTGGACCCCCATCCAGTTTCGAGTGCGGTGGATTCGTTCGGCGTGGCGACCGTCGTCAGGCGTCCGCAGCGGCTGCTGCGAGCACCGACTTGACGATGTTGTGGTAGCCGGTGCAACGGCACAGGTTGCCCTCGAGCCCGATGCGGACGTCGTCCTCGGTCGGGCTCGGGTTCTCCCTGAGCAGGCTGGTCGCGGCCATGACCATTCCCGGTGTGCAGTAGCCGCACTGGAGGCCGTGGTTCTCCATGAATGCCTGCTGCATCGGGTGCAGCGTTCCGTCGGCGTCGGCCATGCCCTCGATGGTGCGGACGTCTTGCCCGTCGGCCTGCACGGCCAGCACGGTGCAGCTCTTGACCGCCTCGCCGTTGAGGTGGAGCGAACAGGCGCCGCACGACGACGTGTCGCAGCCGATGTTCGTGCCGGTCAGCCCGACGACGTCACGGACGTACTGCACGAGCAGCGTGCGCGGCTCGACGTCGTGTGTCTGCGGTGTCCCGTTGATCGTGACCGTGATCTCCACTGATGCCCCCAAAGTCGCTTGGTGTGATGTCGGGGCCCATCATGCCTCATCTGCGCACCCCGGTCGACACCGAGTGCCCCGCCGCCGTTACATCAGGGGTCAGACCCCGTTTGTAACGGTCGCGACGATTGGTGCGGCGCGGGCGTTCGGTGCGGCGGTCGAGGGAAGCGCCGGCGACGAGGCTTGCGTCGGCGACCAGCGGTTTCCCATCTCACGCTTGCGGTGAGGCGCCGACAACTACGAGAGGACGTCGGTGAGGTCTTGGACGGCGAGGACGATCAGGAAGCAGATGATCGTGGTACCGAAGATCGTGTAGTGCCACCGCTTGGAGTGGTTGGCCCGCCAGAAGCGGCGGATGCTGTAGACGATCGAGACCATGGCCAGCGCGCCGATCACGACGCCGACGTACGGTCCGACGCCCTTGGCGATGCCGACGGCGGGGAGCACGAACGGGAACACGATGTACATCAGCAGGCAACGGCACGTGCTGATCAGCAGCGACTTCTGGAACGCCGATCGGGCCTCGGCGGCCGTGGAGGTCTGCCCCTCGGGCAGGCGGAGGAGTCGGCGCATGAACCGGTCGGCCTTGGTGTCGCGGACGACCGGGTTGGTGGTGGCCGCCAGGTCGACCGGGCAGGTCGCAGCGACGTCGTCGCTGGTCTGCGCGGTGGGGGGTTCGGCGGTCGTGCTCATGGCCGTCCGGAACGGTACGTCGCAGCGACGGCTGCGGCAACTTCTGAGGGGTCGTCGACGACAGTCACAGCACCGGCGGCGGTCAGTTCGCGCTCGGACCCGAAGCCCCAGGTCACACCGATGCACGGCATGGCGTTGAGGCTGGCGCCCTCGACGTCGTGATCGCGGTCGCCGACCATGACCACGTGGTTGCCGTCGTGCACGGTGAGCCCGAGTTCGTGGAGTGCGTGGGCGATCACTTCGCCCTTGGTGCGACGGGAGGAACCCACCTCGTTGGTCGCCCCGGCCTGCACCTCGAAGTAGCCGGTGAGGCCGTAGTGCTCGATGATCCTGATCGCCGTGACCTGGGGTTTCGCGGTCGCGAGTGAGATGACGTAGCCGGCGTCGGAGAGGTCGGTGAACATCTGCGGGACGCCCTCGTAGAGCGAGCTCTCGAACAACCCGACGTCCTCGTAGCGCTGCCGATACGTCTCCACGACGCGTTCGATGTCGGTCGGTCGGATGCCGAACTTGGGGAACGACATCTCGAACGGAGGGCCGATCATCGCGCGGATGTCGTCGTCGGTCGGAGCGTCGTATCCGCAGGTCGTGAACGCGTGGCGCAGTGAGGCGCCGATGCCGGGCGACGAATCCGTGATGGTGCCGTCGAGGTCGAGCAGGACGTGGATGGGGGGAACCATGGATCTCCGAGGATGTGGCGGGTGTGTGGGTCCGGTCGACCGCCGGGCAGGCGTGCTCCGCGCCGGGTCAGCGGCCGCGGAGGCGTTCGCGGATCAGCGGTTCGTAGTGCTCGAGGGGGTTGCTGACGTAGTCGGCGTCGAAGGCCGTCTGGTCGTACTTGGCGCAGAACTCTTCGGTGTGGTCGAAGAACGGCGAGTCGCGGTGCTGCTCGCGGGCATTCTTGTCGAGCCCGATGTAGTCCCAGAAGTAGTAGCCCTGGAACTCACCGTGGTGCTTGACCATGAAGTGGTTCGCCTCGGAGACGAACGGCTTGAGGATGCCGGCCGCGATGTCGGGATGGCTGTACGGACTCAGCGTGTCGCCGATGTCGTGCAGCAGTGCGCACAGCACGTACTCGTCGTCTCGCCCGTCGCGCTCGGCGCGGGTCGCGGTCTGGAGGCTGTGCTCCAAGCGGTTGACCGGGAAGCCACCGTGGTCGAACTCGAGGTCACGCATCAGCCCGATGACGCGCTCGGCGACGTGACCCTGGGTGATCTCCAGCTGTGGCGTGATGATCGCCCAGTCCTCGGCCGTCGACTCCTCGAACGTCCTGAACGTCGTGCGCGGGTGTTCGGTGGTGGTGACGTCGTGGTCGGCGGTGCTGGTCATGGTGTCCCTCCGTTGGGTTCGGGATGTGACGGATCGTGCCAGGCACGAATCGTCACGTGGTGCCTGCGGATTGGATCGCCTGCCAGACCTTCTCGGCGGTGGCAGGCATGTCGATGTGGCGGATGCCGAGGTGGGCGACGGCGTCGATGACGGCGGACTGCACGGCCGGGGTCGACCCGATCGTGCCGGACTCGCCGATCCCCTTGGCGCCGAGCGGGTTCACGAACGTCGGGGTCTCCATGTGGACGACCTCGAAGCTGGGGAGTTCGGCGGCGGAGATCATGCCGTAGTCCGCGAGGTTCGACGTGACGGGGTTGCCGTCCTCGTCGTAGCGGACCTCTTCCAGCAGCGCCTGCGCCGCGCCCTGTGCGATGCCGCCGTGGATCTGCCCGTCGAGCAGGAGTGGGTTGAGCACGCGGCCGGCGTCGTCACAGGCGACGTGGCGAACGTGGCGGACGTGGCCCGTGGCGGTGTCGACCTCGACGACGGCGACGTGGGCGCCGAACGGGAATGTCGGTTGCGCCGCGGTGAACTGGGTGGCGACGGTCATCTCGTCGTCATTCGTCTTGGCGGCCACGGCGAGGTCGGCCCATGTCTTGGACAGCGCCGGTGTCCCGGTGACGTGGAACGCACCGGTGTCCTTGTCGAGCACGATGTCGGCCTCATTGGCTTCGAGCATCGTGGCGGCGAGGGCCTTGGCCTTGTCGACGAGTTCGATCGATGCCTGGTTGACGGCGGCGCCGCCCTGCTGCAGCGAGCGGGAACCCATCGTGCCGCCGCCCTCGGGGATGAGGTCGGTGTCGCCCCAGACGAGCGTGATGCGGTCCATCGGAATGCCGGTCTGCGCGCTGGCGATCATCGACCAGGCGGTGTCGTGGCCCTGACCGTGCGGTGAGGTGCCGGTGTAGACGAGGGCGCCCCCGTCGTCCTGCACTTCGATCTTGGCGCCTTCGGTCGGTGGGCCGCCTCCGCCGGTGATCTCCACGTACACGCAGACACCGATGCCGAGTTGGACGTCGTCGCCGGCTTGGCGACGGGAGGCCTGCTCGGCGCGCAACGCGTCGTAGCCGGCGGCGGCGAGGGCCTTGTCGAGTGCAACCTCGTAGTCGCCGACGTCGTAGGTCTGACCGATCGAGGTGGTGTGCGTGTCGAGGAACTTCGGGATCAGGTTGAGGCGGCGGACCTCGACGGGATCCTTGCCGATCTCGGCGGCGAACAGGTCCATCGCCCGTTCGATCGCGGCGGTCGCCTCGGGCCGTCCGGCGCCGCGGTAGGCGACGGTCGGGGTCGTGTTCGTGGCGACGGAGGTCGCACGAACCTCGATGTTGGGGATGTCGTAGACACCGGCTGCCATCGGTCGTGTCATGGCGAATGCCAGCACCGTGCCGACCTCGGCGAAGGCGCCCGAGTCCTGCAGGAGTCGCAGTTGGTAGTGGGTCACCTTGCCCTCGCGGGTGCCACCGATGGTCATGAGCTGGGTCTGGGCTCGTCCGTGACCGAGGGCCATCATCGACTCGCTGCGGTTCTCCGTCCATGTGACCGGGCGACCGGTCTCCTTGGCGAGACGTCCGAGGAGGAGCTCTTCGGGGTAGGTGCCGATCTTCGCGCCGAAGCCGCCGCCCACGTCAGGAGTGATGACTCGGACCACGTCGGCGTCGACACCGTTCGCGGCGGCGAAGGTGGGCTTGGCACCCTGCGCGTGCTGCGTCGACAGCCACTGGTGGAGTCGGCCGTCGATCCAGGCAGCTGCCGAGCTGCGGACCTCCATCGGGCAGGGGGCCACGCGCTGGTTGACGATGCGATGGTGAACGACGACGTCGCAGCTGGAGAAGTAGCCGTCGGTGTCGGAGTTGTCGGGGAGCCCGACGATCGTGGAGTCGAACACGGCGTTCGAGCCGGCCGCCTCGTAGAGGAGCGTCTCGGATTCGAGTGCGGTCTCGACGTCGGTCAAGGTCGGGAGGAAGTCGACGTCGACGAAGATCATCTCGGCGGCATCGACGGCCTGGGTGAGCGTCTCGGCGACGACGACGGCGACGGGCTCGCCGACGTAGCGGACCTTGTCGCTCGCCAGGAGGGTGCGGGAGACGGCCGGATTGTACGACGATGGGGCAGCCTCGAGACCGAGGCTCGCCGCCGTGTGGACCCCGAGTACGCCCGGCATGTCCTTGGCGCCGTCGACGTCGATCGACCGGATCGTGCCGTGCGCGACGGCCGACCGCGCGTAGGCGACATGGGCTGCACCGGTGAGGCGTTCGTCGGTCAGGTCGTCGACGTACTGTCCTCCAGTGGTGAGGAACTTGGGGTCTTCCTTGCGCTGAACGCGTTCACCGAGAATGCTGCCGGCCACGTGGATCCCTTCGCGATCGAGTGTTGCTTCGTGATGTCGTCGTGCGGTCGGTACCCGCGGGTGCGTGTCCGTGCCGACGACCCCCGGGATGTTCCCCGGCATCTGTGGGGCGACGCTAGTCGGTGGTGGCCGGCGCGGGGCCAGCCGTGCGCGCCGCGAGCATTTCGGTGACGACGTTGTACGGCCACCCGGCCGGCAGATCCCGTGGCAGCGGCGGCAGCGGGAGGATCGTCGAGCGTTGGTCTCCCTGTTCGACGAACCCGATCTCCTCGCGTGCGGCTTCGCGGATGCCGTCCTCGGTCTGCAGGCGTTCGACCTCGCCGGAGAGCTGGCCGTTGACGCGTTCGAGTTCGTCGAGTTCGGCCTGGCGCTGGGCGAGATCGTCGTCCTGGTCCATCCAGGTGCCGATGGGAAGGACGAACACGGCGGCGGCGATCGTGCCGATGACGAGCAGGACGAACGCGCCGCCGAAGAGGGCGAGCTTCGGCCGTCGCAGGATCCGCTTCTCGACCGGGATCGGGCGCGTGAAGTCACCGAGGCGCGAACGTCCCGCGTCGGACGCCTTGGGCGCCTCTGTCGGCCTCGGAATCGAGGTCGTCTTCGATCGACTCACCCGCTCATTGTCGCACCCGGGCCCCCGATTTCCGCGTCACACCCGAGGTGTGCGTGCGGCCGACCGGCAGTTCCCCGTCACCGACATGCGGTGAGGCCGAGCTACCTGAGTGGTGCGAGGGCGCGCTTGCCGCGGTAGGCGGCGGCATCACCGAGCTGGGACTCGATGCGCAGGAGCTGGTTGTACTTCGCCACGCGGTCGCTGCGGGCGGGGGCGCCGGTCTTGATCTGGCCGCAGTTGGTGGCGACCGCGAGGTCGGCGATGGTCGCGTCCTCGGTCTCGCCGGAGCGGTGGCTCATGACGGACGTGTAGCCGTGGCGGGTGGCGAGTTCGACGGTGTCGAGGGTCTCGGTGAGCGAGCCGATCTGGTTCACCTTGATCAGGATCGAGTTGGCCACCGACGTGTCGATGCCGGTCTGCAGGCGTGTCGAGTTCGTGACGAACAGGTCGTCGCCCACCAGCTGCACCCGGTCGCCGACGGCCTCGGTGAGCGTCGCCCAACCCTCCCAGTCGTTCTCGTCCATCGCGTCTTCGATCGAGACGATCGGGTAGGCGTCGACCAGGCGCTTCCAGTAGTCGGTCATCTCGGCGGGGGAGAGGACCTTGCCCTCGCCGTCGAGGTGGTAGGCGCCGTCGCGGAAGATCTCGCTCGTGGCCGGGTCGAGTGCGATGGCGATGTCGTCGCCGGGGGTGAAGCCCGCCTTGGCGATCGCTTCGACGAGCAGCTTGATGGCGTCCTCGTTGGAGTCGAGGTCGGGTGCGAATCCACCCTCGTCGCCGACGGCGGTCGACAGCCCGCGATCGTGGATGATGCCCTTGAGCACGTGGTATGTCTCGGTGCCCCAGCGCAGGGCTTCGGAGAAGCTCGGAGCGCCGACGGGCATCACCATGAACTCCTGGAGATCGATCGAGTTGTCGGCGTGCACCCCACCGTTGATGACGTTCATCATCGGTACGGGGAGGACGTGGGCGTTCGGCCCGCCGAGGTAGGCGTAGAGCGGGAGGTCGAGTTCGATTGCAGCGGCCTTGGCGATGGCGAGGCTGGTGCCGAGGATGGCATTGGCGCCCATTCGTGCCTTGTTGTCGGTGCCGTCGAGGTCGAGCATCACACGGTCGACGAGCCGCTGATCGGTGGCGTCGTAGCCCTGGAGTTCCTCGGCGATGTCGCCGTTCACGAACCCGACGGCGTTGAGCACACCCTTGCCACCGAACCGTGAGCCGCCATCGCGCAGTTCGACGGCCTCGTACTCGCCGGTGGATGCGCCGGACGGGACCGCAGCGCGCCCGAGGGCACCGGAATCGAGAAGCACCTCGACTTCGACGGTGGGGTTGCCTCGCGAATCGAGGATTTCGCGTCCGGTGATGTCGATGATCTCGCTCATTGTCCGCAACGGTATCGGAGCGGCATGGCGCGGTCCGAGAGCGTTGTCGGTTCGCCGGCTCGGGAGCAGTTGGAGATTCCACCGAGTTCAGCCTCAAGTCGGTCAGGGGTCGTGCCGATGTTGTCGACATGGAACCTCTGGACACGCAGCCGAGCAGTGGGGTGTTTCCTCCGCCGGTGATGTCTCCTGACGCGCCGCTGATGCAGCCTCCAGCCGTCAGTTGGTCGGTTCCGAGTTCCCCCGATCACATGCGGCCCCCGACCGTGGCGATGGCCCCCCTGCATCGGATGACGCCATGGCGCCTCGCTGGTGCGATCTCGCTCGCGTCGGCATTCGCGCTCACCGGTTGGCAGGTGCAGCGCTTGATCGTCGACCGTCCCTGGTCGGACACCCTCATGTGGGGGTCGGCGATCGCCGCGACGCTGGCTGCGGTGTGTCTGCTGGTGTGGACCTGGGTGGCGACCGACAACGCTCGGCGTCTCATCGGCCCCGCCGCGACCCGCGAACTGCCGAACCCGAAGGTCGCGGTCCTGATGTGGCTCCTGCCGCTCGCGTTCGTCGGTCTCGCCGTCGGGGTGGTCGCCTACCTCGGTGCGCAGATCGAACCCGGTGCCGATGACACCGTCTCGGCCATTCCGTTGGGGGTGGCACTGTTGTCGCTGCTCCTGGCGATCCCGCTGACGTACCGTCCGCTGTTCTATCTCGCCGGTGTCGTTCGCCAGGTCGGCGGGCACTCCGCGCAGTTGGCGCGGTGGATGTGGGTTCCTGTCGTGCTCGGTCTCGTCGGGTTGGCGTCGCTCGTCGCGCTGCGTGTCGGGGCCGTCGACGACGCAGCTGGAGAGTTCGCCAGCCGTGACGCTGGGGGTTGGGCTCCGCTGTGGGTGGTCGCCGTCGTGGGGATCGTTCCGTGCATCGTGGTGGTGTTGCTCGCGTGGCGGGCATCGGCGACGGTCGAGGAGGCGATTTCGATCGCGGCATCACGTCGACGCTCGCCGGGCGAAGTGACCGCATGGTCGCCACCGGCGCAGCCTGCCGCGCGACGAGCGGGCCGGCCTGCTCCATCCCCGGTCGATCTCGGCGGTGCGGTGCATCTCGTTCCCGGCGCGGATCGGCTCCGACTGGTGATGGTGTCGATGTTGGCGGGGCTCGCTCTGCTGAGCGTCGTCGGTGCCGCCGTGATGGTCATGTTCTGGGCCGAGGCGAACGACGGCGGCCTCGCTCCCGGACAGAACGACCGGGCGTGGAACGCGCTCGACGCGTTGCACACGGCGTCGCGCTTCCTCGCGTTCGTGCTCCTCGCCGTGGTCGGCGTCTGGACCTTCGTGGTGGTGCTCAATGCTCGTCGTGCCTCCGGCCGACGACGGAACCCGTTGATCGCTGCGCTGGCCTGGCCAGTCGCTGGCTACGGCATCTGGCTCGCCGCCGATCGCCTGATCGTCGATGGTTCGAATGGTCGTGTGGTGCTGGGGTTCGCCGCGCAGGCGGCGGTCCTCGCGGTGCCGTTCCTGCTGTTGGAACGCAGTGCGGATGCCGTGGGTGCCCGCCGGACGCCGATTCGGATCACGTACGTCCTCGGCGTCGTGCTCCTGGTGCACGTGCAGGGACTCGGTGGGCTGTCGACCATCCAGGAGACGGCCGACACCGCAGAGTTCGGGCGTCTCGCCGGCTACTTGATGCTGGGTGCACTGGTGCAATTGCTGTCGACGCTGGCCGTCACCGCGGCGAGCCAGTCGATCACGATGGCGACCGAGCACGAGGTCGAACACCACAACATGCTGGTCGCGCAGCGAGCGCCGGGTACGAAGGTGGTTGCGCCCGAACTGGCGGTTGGATCGTGAGCAACGGCAACGGGAGCACGCCCCCGCCGCCACCGCCACCACCACCGCCGCCACGCCGTTCCCAGCGGTCGGTGAACACCACTGCGTCTGCTGCAGGCCGAGATGTTCCGGCACCTGCCGCGGTGACCCCACCGCCGGCACCAGCCCCGCCGGCAACGGTGACGCCCCCGCCGCCGCCACCGCCGCCGCCACCGCCGCGTCCGACGCGAGCGCCGTCTGCCCCGTCCGCTTCGGCCGTGCCGTCTGCTTCGTCTGCTCCGGCCGTGCCGTCTGCTC
>JBAWHL010000228.1:0-7223 GCA_049593815.1 Ilumatobacteraceae bacterium
GCGTACGGGAGCGGGATCGTGACCCGCCGCGGTGGAGGCGCAGTCGTCGGGCGGGGCGTCGACGACGGATTCGAACTCGCTGTGGCGTCAGCTGGTGACAGCGGTCGGGTCGTGTACCGCTCCCCGGAGCACGCCAAGTTGGTCGACGCCGACGATCGTGTGGCAGCGATCAGTCACCCACCCGAAGGCGACCTCTTCCACCCGATCGTGCGCGTGGTCGATCTCTCGGATGGTCGGATCGTCGCTGAACTCGATGACCAGGGTCGTGGCGTGAGGCCGATCGCCTTTCGGCCCGTTGGAGACCGGCACCTGCTGGTGGCTCATTCGCGTCACGATCGCACGGGGTTGCTGATCTGGTCGCCCGACACTGGCGCCGTGAACGAAGTGTCCGTCGATCTCTCCGGCGATGTGGCAGGGCAGTGGCTGCCCGACGGCAGCGGGCTGCTCCTCGTGTCGTCGCTCGACGGCCGCGATGTGCTGTCACGGTTCGACCTCTCCTCGGGCTCGTTGGATCGTCTCGAGGCACCTCGCGGTGTCGTCGACCAGTGCTCCGCGAGGGCCGACGGCACGGTCCAGGCGCTCGTCGAGTCCGCTGAGGAGCCGCCCCGCGTCATCGAGATCGGGGGTGAACCGATCGTCGTGCTCGACGGGGAGCCGCCGGCGCCGTCCGTGCCAGCCGAGGACGTCTACGCCGACGGTCCTGCCGGCCGCGTGCACGCCTTCGTGCACCGACCGACCATCGGCAGCGCACCGTTCCCGACCGTGTTCGCGGTGCACGGCGGCCCGACCGCTCAAGATGTCGACCTGTACGACCCAGCGACGGCGGCGCTCGTCGATGCCGGCTACGCCGTCGTACGTGTGAACTACCGCGGATCCACGGGATACGGCCGGAGGTGGCGAGACGCACTGGTCGCTCGCCTTGGCGCCATCGAGATGGAAGACATCGGCGCAGTTCGTCGGTCATTGGAAGCCGACGGCGTCGTCGATCCCGCCAACGTGGCGATGGTCGGCAGATCCTGGGGCGGCTACATGACATTGTTCGCTGTCGGGGTCGAACCCGATCGTTGGTCAGCAGGTGTCGCGTTCGTGCCACTGGCCGACTTCGCGATCAGCCAGGAGGACCAGCCAGCGTTCATGACTGCGTACGACCATGTGCTCTTCGGGGGCACGCTCGACGAGATGCCCGACGAGTATCGGGCGGCGTCACCGCTCACCTACGTCGACGCCGTGCGTTCACCGGTGTTGATCACCGCCGGAGCGAACGACCCGCGCTGCCCGCCCCGCGCCACCGACACCTACGTCGACAGGCTTCGCGTGCGCGGCCACGACGTGCACTACGTCCGCACGGACACCGGACACGCGACGTATGACAACGAAGGTCGCGTCGAAGACATCGGTCTGATGCTCGAGTTCCTCGAGTCACGCATGCCGGCACGAGGATCCCGGTAGTCGCGACCCGGTCCGATCGGGAGCCACCCGACGCTCGGAGCGGTCGGTCAGCGCAACTCGGGAGAGTGCAGTGCTGCAATCAGCGGGTGAAGCAGCGCTGCGACGGCGGGCGGGTCAGCGTCGTTTGGGGGAGAGGGTGACGGGTTGGCCGGCGGCGAGCTGGCCACAAGCGGCGTCGATGTCGGTGCCGCGGTTGCGGCGCACCGTGGCGTTCGCACCGAACGACTCGAGCAGGTCGCGGAACTCGTTGACGCGACGAGCCGACGAGCCGACGGTCGGGTATCCGGGCGTCGGGTTCAGCGGGATCAGGTTCACGTGGGCGTGAGGGCTCAGCCGGCGACAGAGCGCGGCGAGCTCACGGGCATCGGAGTCGCGATCGTTCACATCGGCGATCATCGCCCATTCGAAGCTGACCCTGCGGTGCTTGACGTCGAGGTAGTCCTCGCACGCGTCGAGGAGGTCCGCGATCGGGTAGCGCTTGTTGATGGGCACGAGCTCGTCGCGCAAGGTGTCGTTCGCCGCATGCAGCGACACGGCGAGGTTGACCGGGAGGTCGCGGTCCTTCAGCGATCGGATGCCGGGGATCACCCCGACGGTCGAGATGGTGATGTGTCGCGCTGACAACCCGATGTCGCCGTGGAATCGCTCGACCGACTTCCAGACCGAGTCGAGGTTCGCCATCGGCTCGCCCATCCCCATGAAGACGATGTTGCTGACGCGCCGGTCGACGCTTCGGGCTCGCTGCGAGGCGCGCACGACCTGTTCGACGATCTCACCGACGGTGAGATGCCGGGTGAAGCCGGCCTGACCGGTGGCGCAGAACCCACAGCCCATCGCACACCCGGCCTGGCTGCTGACGCAGACCGTCGCCCGGTCGGAATAGAGCATCAGCACGGTCTCGACCCTGCTGCCGCCGTCGAGCTCCCACAGGAACTTGACCGTGTCGCCACTGTCGCTGACCGATTCGGTCACGGACCGCAGTGCGGTCGGCAGGTCGGCGTCGAGTCGCGCACGAAGGGCCTTCGGCAGGTTCGTGATGTCGACGGGGTCGGCGAGTTGGGTGTACAACCCGTCCCACAACTGGTCGAGTCGGTAGCGCGGTTCGCCGTCGAGCACGGTCGCGAACTCATCACGGGTCAGCTCGTAGCGAGTCGGTGCGAGAGCGATGGCCACGAGTCGACGCTACCGGTCAGCGAGCAGCAGCAAGGTCGGCATAGTCGTCGATACGGCTCCGCACGACATCGAGGCTGGCTGTCCAGAATGCCTCGTCCGTCACGTCGAGCCCGAATGCCATGCCGAGCTCCTCGGCCGTGTCCATGCCGGCGCGCGAGAGCAGGTCGTCGTACCCGGCGCGGAAACGTTCCGGGTCGTCCTGGTAGCGGGCGAACAACCCGAGACCGAACAGCAGCCCGTACGTGTAGGGCCAGTTGTAGAAATGGGACCCGTAGTAGTGCGGCTTGAGCAGCCACATGTAGGGGTGCGCCGTCGACTGATCGAGCCCGTCGCCGTAGGCGGTTGCTTGGGCCTCGGTCATCATCTCGCACAACTCGGCCGGACTGATCGTGCGCCGCTGACGTCGGGCGAAAACCTCGGTTTCGAAGAGGAACCGCGAGTGGATGTCGACGATCACCTGGTTGGTGCCTTGCAGATCGACGTCGAGTTGCGCCAAGCGCTCGTCTCCGCTCAGACGCGAGAGCCCGGCCTCGACGACGAGGGTCTCGCAGAAGATGCTGGCGGTCTCCGCGAGCGCCATGGGGAACTGGCGCTGCAGCGGTGTCCGACCGGCCACCGTCGTGTTGTGGTAGGCGTGGCCGAGCTCGTGGGCGGTCGTCTGCGCCGACTCGGCCGACCCGGACCAGTTGAGCAACACGAGCGAGCGGTCGTCGACGAACCGCGCACAGAATGCGCCGCCGGACTTGCCCGACCGAGGCTCGGCGTCGATCCACCGTTCGTTCAGGGCACGATCGACGAGCCCGCCGAGGCCCGGGCTGAACTCGCCGAACGCGTTGCGCACGATGTCGAGTCCTTCGTCCCAGCTGATCGACCCGTCGGCGAACGGCAGCGGTGCGACGAGATCCCACCAGGGCAGTCCCTGCGCGGGCTGATGTCCGTGGAGGCCGGCCTTCACGCGCATCCAGCGCCGAAGGTCGGGGAGTGAGGACACCACGGCGGACTGCATCGCGTCGAACGTCGGTCGGCTCACACTGTTGGCGTAGAGCGACGCGTCGAGCGGCGAGTCCCAGTGGCGGCGACGGTTGAGCGTGTGGGCCTCTCCCTTGATGGCATTCATCGCAGCAGCGACCGGAACCTCGACGGTCGGCCACGCGGTGAGTTCGGCGTCGTAGGCGGCGCGACGCACCGCGGGGTCAGCATCGGTGGCGAGACCCCTGACGGCGGGCATCGACAGCATCTGCTCGCCCTCGGGAAGCGCAACGGGCGTCGTCAACTGTGAGGTCACGTCAGCCTGAAGGCGGCCCCAGGCGGACGCGCCGGTCAGCGACAATTCGGCCGCGAGGTGCTCCTCGGCCTCGCTCATCTGATGCTCGGCGCGGGCGGCGAGCCGGCGCAACGGTCCGACGTGGTCATGGACCTCGGTGCTCAGCTCGGCGAGAGCGTCGACCCCCAGCGATGCGACCCAGTCCGCGAGCCGGGCGGTCAGCGGGCGCAGCGCAGCATCTGACTGGCGCACCTCGCTGTAGATCGACTGTGCCTGTTGGTCCCGCGAGTCGGTGGCGACGGTGGCGTACACGTAGACACGCAAGAGGTCGGCGTCCTGGGTCACCCGGTTCAGTTCGCGAAGCGCCCGATCGGCAGCGGCGCCGTCGGTCTCGGTCGGGGCGCGCTCCGCCGTCGCCCGGATGTCGAGCTCGTCGAAGAGTGCGACCAGCCGGCCGACGTCCGCGGACGACCGCTCCATCGCATCCTGAAACGAGCGGGAGTCGAGCGACTCGTGGATGTCGGCGACACTCCATCGGGGGAGGCGGTCGGACTCGCCGTCGGGGAGCGGGTCCGCGCCGTGCTCGGTGGTGGTCATGTCGTGTCTCCTCCAGATGTCGGTGCGTGGCCCGACGTGGCGTGGCCGGGCACCTCAGCGATGAATGCAGCGTTCGTCGAGTGGATGCGGAATCCCAGGCGTTCGTACATCGTGACCGCCGTGGTGTTGTCGGCGTCGACGTAGAGCATGCCGGTGGCGATGCCGTCGTCGGCGAGGTGTTCGAGTCCGGCGAGCGTCAGCTGCTTGCCGAGTCCGAGGCCGTGGAAGTCGGGGTCGACGGCGATCACGTAGATCTCGCCGTGCCGCCCGTCGCCCGTGTGATCGTCGGGGTGTTCGGGCGGGTGCACCTTGGTCCAGCAGAACCCGGCCATTCGGCCGTCGCGCTCGTGGACACGGAAGCCCTCCGGGTCGAACCAGTCCTCCTGCTGCCGCTGACAGAAGGTGTCGAGCGTCCAACCGCCCTGCTCGGAATGGTCGGCGAAGGCCCGGTTGTTGACCGCCAACCACGCCTCGTCGTCGGCGCCCGGGGCGAAGGCGCGCGTCTCGATCGTCACGGGAAGTCCCGTCGGCAGGGAGCGGCGCATCTGGTGCAGCCGTCGACCGAGGTGCATGCCCGCCGCGTCGGCGAGCGCCCGGTGGGCCGAGGTCGGTTCGAAGACCCACCAGTTCACCGAGCCGCCACCATCGGAGCCGATTACGTCGAGGGCCGCGTCGATCAGCTCGGGACCGACGGTCGCCATCTCGTAGCGATGATGCGGGTGCAGGACGAGTTCGAACGCGTAGACGTCGTTGCCGCGTGAGATCTGTGCGTAGGCGATCGGATGGTCGTGGTCGGGCTCGTAGGCGAGGAAGCCGGCGAACCCGTCGACCCCGCCGTTGACGAGGTCGAGGTACAGGTGGTCCGACAACGGTCGGCGACCGTCGGCGCGCGCCGACGCATCGAGGAGTTCGTTGACCGTGGCGATGTCGTTCTCGGACATCTCCCGCTTGATCTCGAGATGTCGCATCGGTTCGAGGGTATCCGACGGCCTCGGCGCAGTCGGGGTGGCGGCACGCGGTGACTCGATGTCCGATTCCTGCGCATCGCCGCCCGATTCGGCCCGTAGTGTCGCCAGCCATGGGCACACCCCGAACCCCCAAGGGCCGCACCCGTGCCGCTGCCGACCGTCTGGCGGCCGAGTACCCCGAAGCGATCTGCGAACTCGATCACCGCTCGGCGTTCGAGTTGCTCGTCGCGACGATCCTGGCGGCCCAGTGCACCGACGCTCGCGTCAACATGGTCACCCCGGCGTTGTTCGCCCGATACCCGACCCCCGACGCCCTGATGCACGCGGACCCATCCGACGTCGAGGAGATCGTCAGGACGACCGGCTTCTTCGCGTCGAAGACGCGCAGCCTGCTCGGCATGGCGACCGCCCTCGTCGAGCGCTTCGATGGAGAGGTGCCGACGGCACTCGACGACCTGGTCTCGCTCCCTGGAGTGGGGCGCAAGACGGGCAACGTGGTGCGCACCGTGGCCTTCGGGCTGCCAGGGCTGCCGGTGGACACCCACGTCGGGCGTCTGGCCCGACGGCTCGGGCTGACCGAGGAGGAGGACCCGGTCAAGGTCGAGCTCGAACTGAACTCCCATCTGCCGGCCGGGGCCCGAGGGGACTTCAGTCTCCGAATGATCCTGCACGGCCGACGCGTGTGCGTCGCGAAGAAGCCGCGCTGTGAGGAGTGTGTGCTCGAGGACATCTGTCCTTCGAGCCTGCTGCGTTCAGGAGCGACCAGCGGGTCGTGAAGCGGACCCGATCCGCCCGAACAGATCCACATCGGCACGGCTCCGGCCCATTGCCGCAGGACCGCTCAGGTGTATAGTTTTCCTCAACCAGGTTCCCGCCACCTGGTTTGCTGCGAGCGTTGGGATCCGCCTCCCGACCTCGCACTGTGCGACGGCCCCTCCCACCAGGGGCCGTCGCCGCGTTTTCGCCTCTGAGCTGGGGAGATCCCCGGTCACTCCGCGGCTTTGATCGCGCGCATCAGACACCGCTCGGCATTGCGCAGCTGACGTTCGGCTTCATGGATCGCTGTGACCAGGTCGTCACGCTCCGTGCCGAAATACGGTTCGGCGAGGTTGGCGACCCGGATTCGGTACTGGGCCACATTGTCGGTGATGGCGGCCAATTCGGCGGCCGTCGACTCGGTGGATCCGGACATGAGCGAAACCCTACCGGGAGGCTCGGAGGTGCTCCCTCTACACTCCGTGCGGTGATCCGAGTCCGTGACGACCTCCGCTCCCTGGACGGCTACCACTCCGCACAGGTCGACGTCCGGATCCGTCTGAACACCAACGAGTCGCCGCAGCCGCCGCCCGCAGCGTTCCGTGACGCGGTCGCCGCGGAAGTCTCGCGGGTCGACTGGCACCGGTATCCCGACCGTCAGGCAACGGCGCTTCGTGAGGCGATCGCAGAGACGCATGGGGTCGACCCGTCGCAGGTGTTCGCCGCGAACGGTTCGAACGAGGTGCTGCAGACGGTGTTGCTGGCCTACGCCGGGCCGGGGCGTACCGTCGCCACGTTCGAGCCGACGTACCAGATGCACGCGCAGATCGCCCGTGTCACCGGGGCAACGGTGGTCGAGGGGGAGCGGGCCGCCGACTTCACGCTCGACCCCGCCGAGGTCGACCGCGTGATGCGTGAGTTCGCGCCCGACGTGGTGTTCCTCACTTCGCCGAACAACCCGACCGGGTTGGTCGAGCCGGTCGAACGCGTCCAGCAGCTCCTGGCCAGCGCTCCCG
>JBAWHL010000229.1:0-12208 GCA_049593815.1 Ilumatobacteraceae bacterium
CGATCCGCTGGGTCGTCGACTACGCACGTGCCCGTCGTGAGAAGACGATGGCCGAGTGCCTCGCCAACGAACTGATGGACGCTGCCAACGGACTCGGCGCCGCGATGAAGAAGCGCGACGACATCCAGAAGATGGCCGACTCGAACAAGGCGTTCGCTCACTACCGCTGGTGACCGCCCACCGGCAGTGCCGGTGATCGAATTCGAACGGGAGCCCGGGACGACATGTCCCGGGCTCCCGTCGTTCTCGGGCGGCGTGGGGTGGCTTGGAATCCAGCAGAAAGCGTGCCACGCTTGCCGGATGCGCCGTTCACTTCGTCTCCTCGTACTCGTCCCGCTGGTCGTCGCCGCCGCTGCGTGTGGTTCCGACGGCTCGTCCGACGACGCTGATGACACCTCGACCGACGACGCGACGTCGGTCGACGACGCCGACACCGACGATTCGTCCGGGTCCGACGATGCGTCCGGGTCCGACGACGATGGCGACGAGGCTCCGGTCGCCCCGTCCGGCGGCGGCAGCGCGACCCTGACGCTGGCCAATGGTGAGACCTTCGAGTTCTCGTCGTTGCTGTGTTCGCTGGAGCCGCAGGAGTCTGCTGGCTCCGAGATTCTCTTCACCGCGGTGTCCTACGAGGACCCGGGCCTCGACGTCACCCAGTTCGGTACCGGCGGCACGATCAACGACGTCGCCGCGATCAGCGTCTACAACGCCAGCTACGAGACCCTGTGGGAGGCGAACTCGATGTTCGGCTCAGCGGTCGAGCTGACGCTGTCGGGAAGCACGATCACCGGATCCGGGACGTTCCTCGAGGGCGACGGTCTCGACGGCGAATCGGTCGAAGGCGAACTCGTCGCCAACTGCTGACCGACGCGACGAGGCCTCGTCGACGGCCGCTTCACGAATGCACTAGCGTCTCCGGTTGGGGGGCACGCAGCGCAGCCGTCGAGGTTGCACGTTCGAGAGGGGTACTCGATGCACGTCCACAGCATTCTCAAGGTCAAGGGGTCAGCGGTCGCCACGATCAGCCCGTCGGCGACGCTCGCCGACGCCACCGCGGCGTTGCGCGATCACGGTGTCGGCGCGCTGGTGGTGAGCGCGGACGGCACGACCATCGTCGGGATCATCTCCGAACGCGATGTCGTCCGGGCGCTCGCCGCCCACGGCGGTTCGACGCTCGGCCGTGACGTGTCCTCGGCCATGTCGTCCAGCGTCACGACGTGTCGCGCCGACGACACCGTCGACAGCCTGATGGAGAACATGACCGAAAAACGCATTCGCCACGTCCCGGTGGTCGATGACGCCGGCGCACTGGCCGGCATCATCTCCATCGGTGACGTGGTGAAAGCGCGAGTCGGTCAACTCGAGATCGAGAACGATCAACTCGCCGACTACATCCAAGCGAGGTGACGGATCAGGGGCTGAATCGGCATCGACCGACGAGAGCTCAGCTGGGGAAGTAGGTGGTGTAGTACCAACCCGGAATCGTGACGAAGCCGGCCCCGGCACTGGCGAGGTACGCACGCAGATTGGCCTCGCCTCCGAACGGCGCTGTGTCGTCCTCTGTCTGGATCAGCAGCTCGTTGAATCCTGCTGACGCCGCTGCCACGGCGTCAGCAATTTCCGTGTCGGTGATGCTGTCGATGTCGAGGAATGTCCACTGATGGTTGGCCATCTCCCCTGGGTCGGTCCCAGCGTTCCACTGGGCGCGACCGGAGGCTCCGCCGATCATGAGAATCTTGTTTCCGCTGTCGTCTCCGTAGGTGGTGACCGGGAGCCCGGCGAATGTGTCCGAGGGGTCGGCGCCACCGGCCACGGCTCCGTCGGTGCGGACGTTGGTCAGCGTGTAGGTGCCGTCTCCGTTGTTCGTGTAGTCGTAGAGGTCGGACTCGGTCTTGAGGTAGCCGGCGCTGACGAGGTCGCTCTCGCCGGGTGGGTTCTCGCGGTGGTCGAGCCAGTACGCGTCGATGGCGGTTTCGATGGTGTCGAGGTCGGTTCCTTCGGCGTTCTCCTGGCCCTTGTCGGTGATGCCGCGGACGGCGAACACGGTGACGGTGGCGAGAATGCCGAGGATGACGATGACGATGAGCAGTTCGACGAGGGTGAATCCCCGGTCGTCCGCCGTGCGTCGGGAAGGGGTGGGGGATTCTGTCGTGGGCATGGCACTTCTTTCGGTCGTTCAGGTTGCCGACTGAAGTGCAAAGTTCCGTCGACCTGGTCCGGCCGCGCCCACCGGCACCCGACACATGCGGCGGTCGTGTCGCTCAGCCCTGCGTCCGCGCCACGTCTTCGAGGTTGCCGATGACGGTGACGGAGATGTCCCGGACTGCGAGCGCCGCTTGCATGGCAGCGAAGAGCCGGCGGGCGACCACCCGGACCCGCGTGACGCCGGTGACGTCGAGGTGGACAGAGTGACCGTCGCCGGAGAGCGAGCGTTCCCACTCCTCCAGACGGTGTCCGATCTCCTCGCACGAGATCAGATCCAGTTCGCCACGCAACACGACGTGCAGCACGGGGCCCTCGGCGGTCCACGAAACGATCGGTGACCTCGGGGCGTCGGGGTGATCGAACACGTGCAGGTCGAAGTCTTCCGACAACGACTGCAGCACCGCCGACCCGCGCACGCTGTTGCCCCATCCGTCGAGCCGGGGGCTGTACACGCCGATGCCGAAGTGGGCGGGATGCACCGCAGTGATCCCGCCACCGACGCCGCTCTTGGCGGGGAGCCCGACGCGTGCCATCCACTCGCCGCTGCGGTCGTACATGCCGCAGGTGGCCATGACCGACAACGTGAGCGTGACGACGCGTTCGGGCACCACGGCGATGCCGGTGACCGGATTCACCCCACCGTTCGCGAACGTCGCCGCCATGACCGCGATGTCCGCGGTGGTCACGAGCAGCGAGCACTGCCGGAAGTAGACCTCGGTCGCGTCGTCGACGGACTGCCCGAGCACGCCGCTCGACTTGGCGAGATACCCGAGCGCGCGGTTGCGGTCGCCGGTCAGCAGCTCGGAGCGGAACACGTCCTCGTCGACGGTGAGGTCCCGCCCGGCGCACTGGGAGAGGAACGAGCGAACGCGCTCGAACCGTTCGACCGGCGAGGCCCCGGGAATGAGCGACGAGGTCACGATCGCTCCGGCATTGATCAGCGGGTTCGCCGGCCGACCGGTCGTCTCGTCGAGGCTGATGGCGTTGAAGGGTTCGCCGCTCGGTTCGAAACCGATGTGTTGGTCGATCTGGTCGAGGCCGAGCTCGGCAACCGCCAACGCATAGACGAACGGCTTCGACACCGACTGGATCGTGAAGGTCCGGTCCGTGTCACCGGCGCAGTGGACATGACCATTGACGCTGGCCAGCGCGACGCCGAACCCGTTCGGATCCCCGTGAGCGAGTTCGGGGATGTAGCTGGCGACCTCGCCGGACCCGTCGGCTCGGTGGCGGTCGAGGATTCGCTCGAGCGCCTCGGTGATGGAGGCTTCGGCGGCGCCGGGGTGGGTGATCATGTCGTGGTTCAGCTTTCGACGAGGGGTGCCGGGACCGTATCGCGGACGACCTTTGAAAATCCTTGAACGCGCCGTGAGGCGGTGGCCGGGGCACTGACTGGAGAGGGGTGCTTCCAGTGACCGACCCGGGCGGAGACCTCGCCCGACACGGGCGCCGGGAACCATGAATCCGGCATGATGTGACGGCGGTCGCCCCCGCAACTTCGCGCCGTTGCTCCGGTGGGGGCGGGAATTCCACCGCTACACTCGAACCCCGTGCTTGCGCCCACGTGCGCCCACGAGAACACCCCCACGTCGCCCCTTGATACGGAAGTGAAGTAGAGCAGATGGCCAAGCGAGAGTTCCCCCTGGAGCGCACCCGGAACATCGGGATCATGGCGCACATCGACGCCGGCAAGACCACCACGACCGAGCGCATCCTGTTCTACACCGGCAAGAGCTACAAGATCGGTGAGGTCCACGACGGCGCCGCGACCATGGACCACATGGCGCAGGAGCAGGAGCGTGGCATCACGATCACCTCTGCTGCCACGACCTGTGCGTGGAACGACCACCGCATCAACATCATCGACACCCCGGGCCACGTCGACTTCACCATCGAAGTCGAGCGCTCGCTGCGCGTGCTCGACGGCGCGGTCACCGTGTTCGACTCGGTCGCCGGCGTCGAGCCGCAGACCGAGACCGTGTGGCGTCAGGCCAACACCTACAAGGTGCCGCGCATGTGCTTCGTCAACAAGATGGACCGCATCGGCGCCGACTTCTACCGCACCGTGCAGATGGTCAAGGATCGTCTCCAGGCCGTGCCGCTCGTCATCCAGCTCCCCATCGGTGCCGGTGGCGCCGAAGCCGTCCAGGCGTTCGAGGGCATCGTCGACATCGTCCGGATGAAGGCCCTGCTGTGGCGCGGCGTCGACGAGAAGGACCTCGGCGCGAAGTACGAGATCGCCGACATCCCCGCCGACATGGTCGACCAGGCCAACGAGTACCGCGAAGCGCTGATGGAGACCATCGCCACGCAGGACGAGGCGCTCATGGACGCCTACCTCGACGGTCAGGAGATCTCCGAAGCCGACATCAAGAAGGCGATCCGCCAGGGCACGCTCAACAACGACTTCGTGCCGATCCTCTGCGGCTCGGCGTTCAAGAACAAGGGCGTCCAGCCGATGCTCGACGCCGTCGTCGACTTCCTGCCGAGCCCGCTCGACATCCCGCCAGCCCACGGCATCACGATGCAGGGTGGCGAAGAGGTCGATGCCTACCGCGGCCCCGAGGACAAGGAGTTCGCCGCACTGGCGTTCAAGATCGTCGCCGACCCGTTCGGCAAGCTCACCTACTTCCGGGTCTACTCCGGTGAGATCGGCAAGGGCGAAGAGGTCTACAACTCCGTCAAGGAGGACCGTGAGCGTCTCGGCCGCATCCTGTTGATGCACGCCAACCAGCGCGAGGACCTCGACTACGCCATGGCCGGAGACATCGTCGCCGGACTCGGCTTCAAGAACGTCACCACCGGTGACACGCTCTGCGACCGCGACAACCCGATCATCCTGGAACGCATGGAGTTCCCGGAGCCGGTCATCCACGTCGCCATCGAGCCCAAGACGAAGTCCGACCAGGAGAAGCTCGGCAAGGCGCTGAAGTCGCTGTCCGACGAGGACCCGACCTTCCGCATCCGTTCCGACGAGGAGACCGGTCAGACGGTCATCTCCGGCATGGGCGAACTGCACCTCGAGGTGCTGGTCGACCGCATGCAGCGTGAGTTCTCCGTCGAGGCCACCGTCGGCAAGCCGCAGGTCGCCTACCGCGAGACGATCACCAAGGAAGTCAAGAACGTCGAGTACCGCCACATCAAGCAGTCCGGTGGTTCCGGACAGTTCGCCGTCGTCAAGATCGACATGGCGCCGAACCCGGGTGGCGGCTACGAGTTCGAGGACAAGATCTCCGGCGGCAAGATCCCGCGTGAGTACATCAACCCGACCAACCAGGGCCTCGCCAGCTCGCTCGACAACGGCGTGCTCGCCGGGTACCCGACCGTCGACGTCAAGGTGTCGCTCGTCGATGGTCAGTACCACGACGTCGACTCCTCGGAAATGGCCTTCAAGATCGCCGGTCAGATGGCGTTCCGCAAGGCCGCCGAGATGGCCAAGCCGGTCCTCATGGAGCCGATCATGGCCGTCGAAGTCGTGACCCCCGAGGAGTACATGGGCGACGTCATGGGCGACCTGTCCAGCCGTCGCGGCCGCATCGGCAGCATGGAGGCCCGAGGCAACACCCAGGTCGTCAACTCCACGGTGCCGCTGTCGGAGATGTTCGGCTACAGTACCGACCTCCGTTCCCGCACCCAGGGACGAGCGACCTACACGATGCAGTTCTCCGAGTACCAGCAGGTGCCCGAGGCCATCGCACAGGAAATCGTGAAGCGGGTCCGTGGCGAGTGATCGCCGCTGACACACCGAACGACCACTGACATCAGTTCTTTGACAATCCACCTTCCAGACAACGAAACGACATTGGAGTCGCACGCATCATGAGCAAGCAGAAGTTCGAGCGCAACAAGCCGCACGTGAACATTGGCACGATGGGTCACATTGACCATGGCAAGACCACGTTGACCGCGGCGATTTCGAAGACGTTGTCGGATCGTGGGTTGGCGGAATTCACTGATTTCGAGGGCATTGACAAGGCGCCTGAGGAGAAGGCTCGTGGTATCACGATCTCGATTTCGCATATCGAGTACGAGACCGAGAACCGTCACTATGCCCATGTCGACATGCCGGGTCATGCTGACTACATCAAGAACATGATCACGGGTGCGGCGCAGGTCGATGGTGCGATTTTGGTGGTCGCGGCGACGGATGGTCCGATGCCGCAGACGCGTGAGCACGTGTTGTTGGCCCGTCAGGTTGGTGTGCCGTCGATCGTGGTGGCGTTGAACAAGGCTGACATGGTCGATGACGAAGAGTTGATCGAGCTCGTGGAGCTCGAGGTTCGTGAGTTGTTGAACGAGTACGAGTTCCCGGGTGATGACACTCCGGTCATTCAGGTTTCGGCGTTGAAGGCGCTCGAGGGTGATGCTGAGTGGCAGGAAAAGGTCATGGAGTTGATGAACGCGGTCGATGAGTTCGTGCCGACGCCGACTCGTGAGCTCGACAAGCCGTTCTTGATGCCGATCGAGGATGTGTTCACGATCACGGGTCGTGGCACTGTGGTGACGGGCAAGGTCGAGCAGGGCATCATTCACACGGGTGATGAGATCGAGATCGTTGGTCTGCGTGACACGCAGAAGACGACGTGTACTGGTGTGGAGATGTTCCGCAAGTTGCTCGATGAGGGGCAGGCTGGTGACAACATCGGTGCGTTGTTGCGTGGTACTGCGAAGGAAGACGTCGAGCGTGGTCAGGTGTTGTGTGCGCCTGGTTCGATCACGCCGCACACGAACTTCGAGGGTCAGGTGTACATCTTGACCAAGGATGAGGGTGGCCGTCACAAGCCGTTCTTCAACAATTATCGTCCGCAGTTCTTCTTCCGTACGACGGATGTGACGGGCACGATCGAGTTGCCGTCGGGCACCGAGATGGTCATGCCTGGTGACAATGTCGAGATGACTGTCGAGCTCGGCAAGCCGATCGCGATGGACGAAGGTCTGCGTTTCGCCATCCGTGAGGGTGGCCGTACCGTGGGCGCCGGCCGCGTCACCAAGATCCTCAAGTAATTCGGACCTCAGGTCCTCACCGTTTTTAGAGAGAGCAGATTGCCATGGCCAAGAGTGACAAGCGGGTCAAAGTGACCCTCGAGTGCACCGAGTGCAAGCGGCGTAACTACATCACGATGAAGTCGAAGGTCAACGATCGTGAGCGCCTCGAAATGAAGAAGTACTGCGCCAACGAGCGTCAGCACACCCTCCACAAGGAGACGCGCTGACGAACAGGCGCTGACGAACGGGCAGCGAGTGTGGGCGGAGACGTCCACAGTCAGCCTCCCGGGATGCGCTGGTACCCTCGTTTGGGTACTCGGCGTGTCCCGCCCGAGGGCAGTAGCTCAGCTGGTAGAGCATCGGTCTCCAAAACCGACGGTCGGGGGTTCGAGTCCCTCCTGCCCTGCCCACCACCGAACGAGAAATCATGTCACTGGACGATTTGAACCGCGAGCAGAAGCGACAGCTTCGTAAGCAAGGTGCCCTCGACGAGCAGGGCAGGCCGACGCGCGCCCAGCGACAGGCACCAAAGAAGAAGAACGAGCGAATCGGTCCTCGCCAGTACCTCCGTGAGGTACGCGACGAGATGCGCAAGGTCGCCTGGCCGAAGCGTCCGGAAGTCAAGCGGTACTCGATCATCGTCATCATCACCGTCGTCGTGTACACGGCGCTCGTGGGCGGTCTCGACTACATCTTCGGCGAATGGTCCCAATGGTTCTATTCGAGCTGATGACCTTCCGAGATGGCCGCTGACATGACCGACGAGACGACTGAGACGACGACGCACGACATGACCGACAACGACACCACCCCCGACACCACCGAGGCGGAGACCACCGACGAGGCCGTCGCAGCGCCAGCCCCGGCTGACCTGCTTCCCGTCGGCAACACCGATGTCCTCGCCGAGGTCGCCGAGGCCGACGACGACGATTTCAGCGTCGATGGCAACGAGGTCGCCGAAGAGGTCGAAGCGGTGCACGAAGTGCCCGCCGACGATGCCGACAGCGACACCGACGGGTCCGACGACACCGATGGAGATGCGACCGCCGAGGGAAGCGCCAGCGACGAGGCTGGCGACGATGACGCCGACCTCTCCGAGGAATCGTCGATCGACGAGGAGCCGTTCGACGATCCCACGATGCGCCCGGGCAAGTGGTACGTCGTGCACACGCAGTCGGGCTACGAGAAGAAGGTCACGGCCAACCTGCAGGCCCGCATCCAGTCGATGAACATGGAGGACTCGATCTTCGAGATCGTGATCCCCATGGAAGAGGTCGACGAGTTCAAGAACGGCAAGAAGCAGACCGTTCAGCGCAAGGTCTTCCCCGGCTACCTGCTGGTGCGCTGCGACATGACCGACGAGTCCTGGTACTGCGTGCGCAACACGCCCGGCATCACCGGTTTCGTCGGACAGAGCCGGCACGGCCAGAAGCCCACGCCGCTGTCGCGTCGTGAGGTCAAGACCTTCCTGACCCCGAAGACCGAAGGCGTCGACGCCGCACCACGCCGCAAGGCCAAGCTCGACTACGAAGAGGGCGAGAGCGTGCGCGTGAAGGAAGGCCCATTCGCCGACTTCACCGGCGAGATCGCCGAGATCAATGCAGACCACATGAAGCTGAAGGTGCTGGTCAACATCTTCGGTCGCGAGACCCTGGTGGAGATGGACTTCAGCCAGGTCGCCAAACTCTGATTCGCCGTCGGCGACGGACAAACCCTCAAGAAGACACGGAAAGCACAGCACCATGGCGAAGAAGAAAGTCATCACGGTCGTCAAGATCCAGATCGAGGCAGGCAAGGCCAGCCCGGCACCGCCCGTCGGTACCGCGCTCGGACCGCACGGCATCGCGATCATGGACTTCGTCAAGGCGTACAACGCCAAGACCGAGTCGCAGGCCGGCACCGTGGTGCCGACCGAGATCACGATCTACGAGGACCGTACGTTCGATTTCATCCTGAAGACGCCTCCGACCGCGGTGCTCATCCG
Source organism: Ilumatobacteraceae bacterium (assembly GCA_049593815.1). Lineage (GTDB taxonomy): Bacteria > Actinomycetota > Acidimicrobiia > Acidimicrobiales > Ilumatobacteraceae > Sva-07. The sequence continues at coordinate 9,176 of JBAWHL010000229.1, forward strand.
CGAGAAGGCGGGCCTCGACAAGGCAGCGAACAACCCGGGTGCCGAAGTGGCCGGTTCGATCTCCGAGGCACAGCTCGAAGAGATCGCCACCATCAAGATGCCCGACCTCAACGCCTACGACATGGAAGCTGCCAAGCTCCAGGTCCGCGGCACCGCCCGCTCGATGGGCATCGAAGTCAAGTAGTCGTCACCGTTACATCAGGGGTCAGACCCCGGATGTAACGCTCATGTTCCACACCAACGCCACGACCGGGATCACCTCGCCCGGCGGGCTCAACCCCGAGGGAGACAGACAATGTCAGGCAAGAAGTACGCAGACGCGCTGAAGAAGTTCGACCGTGACCAGTTCTATGGTCCGGCCGAAGCCGTGAACCTGGTCAAGACCATGGCGTCGGCCAAGTTCGACGAGGGGATCGACGTGTCGATCCGTCTCGGCGTCGACCCCCGCAAGGCGGACCAGATGGTGCGCGGCACCGTGGCGCTGCCCGCCGGCACCGGCAAGGACGTTCGCGTCGCCGTGTTCGCCACGGGTGAAGCAGCCGATGAGGCCCGCGCCGCCGGAGCCGACATCGTCGGCGCCGATGACCTCGCCACCGAGGTCGAGGGCGGCAAGATGGATTTCGATCTCGTCATCGCCACCCCTGACATGATGCCCGTCGTCGGTCGTCTCGGCCGGGTACTCGGACCGCGCGGCCTCATGCCGAACCCGAAGACCGGAACGGTCACGCCCAACGTCGGGCGCGCCGTCGAAGACTTCAAGGGCGGCAAGGTCGAGTACCGCACCGACCGCTACGGCAATGTGCACGTGCCGCTGGGCAAGGCCGGCTTCGAGCCTGCAGCGCTCGAGCAGAACTTCCGCGCCGTGCTCGACGAGATCCAGCGAGCCAAGCCGGCATCGGCGAAGGGCCGCTACCTGAAGAAGATCACCGTGTCGTCCACGATGGGTCCCGGCGTCCACGTCGACACCGGCCGACTCAAGCCCGACGCCTGATTCGTTGCTTCGGCGCCACGTCGCCGTAGCATCACATGGTCACACAGAGAAACGGTCGCTCGCCTGAGACCGTTGGTCCCGATTTCGGGTTAATGGGTTCGCCCACCAACCGAGGTGCATATCGCCGAGAAACGTGTCGCTCGATCCGTCGAGCAGCATGCGCTCCTCGTCGGTGTTCGCATCTGATGCGAGCACCACGAGTTGTAGCGAAAGGAGGTATGCACACATGACAACGAACCCACGACCCGACAAGGTCGCCATCGTCGAGGAGATCACTGCGAAGCTGAATGACAGCGTCGCCGTGTTCGTGTCCGAGTATCGAGGTCTCTCGGTTGGCCAGCTGGCCGATCTGCGGGCCCCGCTTCGCGACGCCGGCGCCGAGCACAAGGTGTACAAGAACACCCTGGCTCGCCGCGCCGCCACGGACGCCGGATTCGACAGCCTGAACGAGTACTTGCTCGGTCCGACAGCGCTCACGTTCGTCACCGGTGATTCGGTGGCGGCCGCCAAGGCGTTGCTCGATCAGTCCAAGGCCAACCCACTGCTCGTCATCAAGGGCGGAGTGTTGGGCGACAGCCCGATGACCGCCGATGACGTCAAGGCACTCGCCTCGCTGCCGTCGCGCGAAGAACTGCTGGCCCGTCTGGCCGGCGCGTTCCAGGCGCCCCTGGTCAAGACCGCAGGTCTGCTCCAGGCGCTCCCACGCAACTTCGCGTATGGCCTGTCCGCACTCATCGAGAAGCAGCCGGCCGACGACGCCGCCTGATCCTCACCCACTGAACTCAACACACATCTGAAAACAGGAGAACACCATGTCCACCAAGGAAGAGATCCTCGACGCGATCAGCAACATGACCGTCATCGAGCTCAAGGAACTGCTCGACGCGTTCGAAGAGAAGTTCGACGTCACCGCTGCCGCTCCGGTCGCAGTCGCTGCGGCCGCCCCGGCCGGTGGCGGCGATGCCGGCGGCGCCGAGGAGCAGTCGGAATTCGACGTCATCCTCGCCGGTGCCGGCGCCCAGAAGATCCAGGTCGTCAAGGTCGTCAAGGACCTGCTCGGCGTGGGCCTCAAGGACGCCAAGGACCTCGTCGACGGCGCGCCGAAGCCGATCCTCGAGAAGGCCAGCAAGGCCGACGCCGAGGCCGCCAAGGCCAAGCTCGAAGAAGTCGGAGCCGACGTCGAGCTCAAGTGATCATCCGCGCCGCCAGGCGCAACTGATCCAGAACTGACGATGCAGCCCGGGAGCACGCTCCCGGGCTGCATCGCGTCACGGGCGCTCTGCGCGAGGGCTGTCCGACCAGGCGTCCGGGTCAGGCGTGGGCCGAGAAGTGGACGTCGTCGAGGCCGACCAACTCGGTGTAGAAGCGACGGGCCGAGCGCAGGTCGGGCGCGTGCAGGTACAGGAAGCTCCTCACGGGCGAAGTTTCCCACGGTGCTTGACATTCGCGGGCCGATTCTTTACGTTGACCGGCAATTCATCCGCTCGGCGAGCTGTCACGCTCCGCGATTCATCGCAGAGGGCGGTTGACGTTGGCCGCCCTTCATGGATAGGCTCGCTCGTTGCCGTGCGTTTACTGTCCCCCCACCGCTCTGTCGTTGCGGATCAGCGCGCCCGGAATCCGATCGCAGCATTCTGCGGTCGCCATCCTCGATTTTCTGGAGAGTGATCCGTGGCGACTCGTCCCGTGTCCCGTGAACGCTATTCGTTCGGCAACCTCAAGGAGCCGCTCGAACTCCCCGACTTGATCGCGGTGCAGCGCGAAAGTTTCGAATGGTTCCTCAACGAGGGCCTGGCGAACACTTTCCGTGACATCAGTCCGATCAAGGACTTCTCCGAGTCGCTGCTGCTCGAGCTGGAGTTCGACCCGTTCGACGAGGACCTGCGCCCGCCGCCGAAGTTCACGGTGGAGGAGTGCAAGGAAAAGGACATGACCTACAGCGCGCCGGTCTTCGTGCGCGCCCGGTTCATGAACCGCAACACCGGTGAGATCAAGGAACAGACCGTCTTCATGGGCGACTTCCCGATCATGACCGACAAGGG
>JBAWHL010000230.1:0-4992 GCA_049593815.1 Ilumatobacteraceae bacterium
GCTCGGCCATGGCCGCGCGGACCCGCGCGAGACGATCGAGGTAGACGGACGAGTCGATGGTCGGAGTACTCACCCGGTCATTCTGCCAGCCGGGGCCCTCGCGAGCCGACCCTCGACCGTCCACGGAATAGATCCCGACTCGGGTCGTTGCACCGGGCATGGCCGACCAGACATCACCCGCCACGACACCCTCTCGCATCGACCTCTACTGGAGGCCTGGCTGCGGCTACTGCGCCATGCTGCAGCGAGGACTCGACAAGTTGGGTGTCGAGCGAGTCGAGCACAACATCTGGGACTCCCCCGCCGACGCAACGACGGTGCGGAGGTATGCGAACGGCAACGAGACCGTGCCGACGGTCGTCGTCGGCGACACCGGCCTCGTGAACCCATCCGCGGGTGAACTCGTCGCGTTTCTGAGCGAACATCATCCCCATCTCCTTCCAGGGGCGCAATCGGACGGATCCGAAGTACTGTCGACCTCATGAGCGACCCCCGCCTCGCCGGTACCGAAATCGTCGATTCCGTCGTCGACACGATCGGCAACACACCCCTCGTCCGCATGAAACGAATGAGCGAACTCGAAGGCATCGAGTGCGTCTTCGCGATGAAGAACGAAGCGAGCAATCCAGGAGGCTCGGCGAAGGATCGCCCGGCCCTGGAAATGGTGCTCGCCGCCGAACGCGACGGGCTGCTGCAGCCCGGCGGCACCATCGTCGAGCCGACCAGCGGCAACACCGGTGTCGGTCTCGCCATCGTCGCTGCTCAGCGTGGATACAACTGCGTCTTCGTGATGACCGACAAGGTCGCTCCCGAGAAGGTCTCCCTGCTGCGCGCCTACGGTGCCGAAGTGGTCGTGTGTCCGGTGGCGGTCGAACCGTCGGATCCGCAGAGCTACTACAGCGTGGCCGAACGTCTCACCAACGAACTCGACGCGTTCCGGCCGAACCAGTACGAGAACCCGAACAACCCCGAGGCCCACATCAAGACGACGGGCCCGGAGATCTGGCGCCAGACGGCTGGCCGGATCACCCACTTCGTCGCTGGCGCCGGCACGTGCGGCACGATCACCGGGATCGCCAAGTACCTGAAGTCAAAGAACCCCGACATCAAGATCATCGCCGCCGACCCCGAGGGCTCGGTGTACTCGGGCGGTTCCGGTCGCCCCTACCTCGTCGAGGGCGTCGGTGAGGACTTCTTCCCCGCGGCGTGGGAACCCGACCTGCTCGACGACATCATCGCGATCAGCGACGAGGAGAGCTTCCTCACCGCCCGATACGTCAGCGAGCGCGAAGGCATCCTCGTCGGCGGTTCCGGCGGCATGGCCATCGCCGCAGCGATCAAGGTCGCCAAGGCCGCCGGACCCGATGACGTCGTCGTCGTGTTCAACCCCGACTCCGGGCGCGGGTACCTGTCGAAGGTGTTCGACGACGCCTGGATGGCCAACTTCGGGTTCCTGCGCGAGTGCGAACAGTGCGTCGGCGCCGTGCTCGACACGCGCAACGCGTCGATCGACAACCTGCTCTACGTCAACCCGAGCCAGCTCGTCTCCGAAGCGGTCGAGCTGATGCGCTCCACGGGCGTCAGCCAGCTCCCGGTGTGCAAGAACACGCCGCCGTTCGCTGCCGCCGAGGTGTCGGGCACCGTCGACGAACTCGACCTGATGGAGGCGATCCACCGCGACCCGAGTGTGCTGTCCACGCCCGTCGAGAAGGTGATGGGCCCCAAGCTGCCCACCATCGGCGTCGGCCAGAAGCTGGAACTCGCCGTCGAGATGCTCGAATCCGCTCCCGCGCTCCTCGTGCTGTCGGGCGGACGGCCGCTCAGTGTGTTGACGCGCACCGATGTGCTCGCGTACTTCAGCGCTGTCGCCGAGGCCGCGCTCGCCACCGGATCGACCACGGGAGGTCCGACCGATGGGTGACCTCGAGGAACAGACCAACCATTCGTTCTCGACCCGCGCCATCCACGCCGGGCAGGATCCGGACCCCACGACGGGCGCCGTCGTCACGCCGATCTCGCTGTCGACCACGTTCGCGCAGGACAGCGTCGGCGTCCACAAGGGCTTCGAGTACTCGAGGTCCGGGAACCCGACCCGTTCGGCGCTCGAGGCCCAGGTCGCCTCGCTCGAGGAGGCCCGCCACGGGCTCGCCTTCGCCAGCGGACTCGCCGCCGAGGACAACATCTTGCGCCTGTTGCGCCCCGGGCAGCGGATTCTGCTGGGCAACGACGCCTACGGCGGCACGTTCCGACTGATCTCCAAGGTGTGGAGCCCACTCGGCTTCCCGTGGTCGGCCGTCGACCTGACCGATCTCGACGCACTCCGCAACGACTGGCCCGACGACGTCGGCCTCGTCTGGCTGGAGACGCCCACGAATCCGTTGTTGACGTGCTTCGACATCGAGGCGATCGCCGCGATTGCCCACGAGCGCGGCGCGAGCGTGGTGGTCGACAACACCTTCGCCACCCCGTACCTGCAACAGCCGATCACCCTGGGCGCCGACATCGTCGTGCACTCGGCGACCAAGTACCTGGGCGGTCACAGCGACGTGGTCGGCGGCTTCATCGCCATCGACGACGACGAGCTGGCCGAACGCGTGCGGTTCACGCAGAACGCCGCTGGCGCGGTCCCCGCGCCGTTCGACTGCTATCTCGTGCTGCGGGGCGTCAAGACGCTCGCGGTGCGCATGGATCGTCACTGCGAGAACGCACGCGCCGTCGTCGACCTCCTCGCCGGCCACCCCGCCGTCGACCGCGTCCTGTACCCACAGCTCCCCGACCATCCCGGCCATCGCGCTGCGGCGAAGCAGATGCGCGACTTCGGCGGCATGGTGTCGTTCACGCTCGCCAAGGGCAAGGACGCCGCGATGACGGTCGCGCAGACCACACAGATCTTCACCCTCGCCGAGTCACTGGGTGCCGTCGAGAGCCTGATCGAGCACCCCGGAGCGATGACGCACGCCTCCGCTGCCGGTTCGCCCCTGGAGGTGCCCGACAACCTGGTGCGCCTGTCGGTCGGCATCGAGGATGCCGCCGACCTGACCGCCGACCTGGCACAAGCACTCGACCGCGTCCGCTGACGAACCCGTACGAATCACCACGAACCCCGCACGAACAACCGATGACCAACGACACCGAGCAGCGTCCCCTCAACCGGCCGATCGTGATCGCCGCGAACCGTCTCCCGGTGATGCGCGCCGACGACGGCGGCTGGACACCGAGCCCGGGAGGTCTCGTCCGTGCGCTGCTGCCGATGCTGCGAGACAGCGGCGGCACCTGGGTCGGCTGGACCGGCAACTCCGACGATCACACCGAACCGTTCACCGTCGAGGGCGTCGATCTGCACCCGGTGCCGATCAGCGAGGAGGAGATCGAGCTCTACTACGAGGGGTTCTCCAACGACGGTCTGTGGCCGCTGTACCACGATGCCCTCCGCGAGTCGACGTACTCGAGCGAGCAGTGGGACGCCTACGTCAGGGTCAACCAGCGATTCGCCGTGACCCTCGCGAACATCGCGCCGCGCGACGCCATCGTCTGGATCCACGACTACCAGCTCCAACTCGTGCCGAAAATGCTCCGCGCACAGCGCAGCGACCTCACGATCGGCTTCTTCCTCCACATCCCGTTCCCTCCGTACGAGCTGTTCTCACGGTTGCCGTGGCGCACCGAGATCGTCGAGGGGCTGCTCGGCTGTGATCTGCTCGGCTTCCAACGACCGATGGGTGCCGCCAACTTCGTCGCTGCAGCTCAACAACTCGTCCACGCCGACTCCCACGACGGGATGATCGAGAACATCGATCACCGCACACGTGTCGGCAGCTTTCCGATCTCGATCGATGTCGCCGATGTCGAGGAGACCGCCGCCGGCCGGGCGACACGTCAACGGATGAGTCAGATCCGAGCGCGGCTCGGTGATCCCGAAGTCATCCTGCTCGGCGTCGACCGCCTCGACTACACCAAGGGCATCGGTCTGCGGTTGAAGGCGTTCGCGGCGTTGCTCGAGTCGGGCGAACTCGATCCGGAGCGACACGTCCTGGTCCAGGTCGCGACGCCCACCCGCGAAGCCGTCGAGCACTATCAGGACGAACGCCACGAGGTCGAACGGCTGGTCGGCGAGATCAACGGGCGCTTCAGCCGCATCGGGCTGCCGGTCGTCCACTACCTCTACCAGACCCTCGGTTTCGACGAACTGATCGCGCTCTACCGGGCGGGCGACGTCATGCTCGTGACCCCGTTCCGCGACGGCATGAACCTCGTCGCGAAGGAATACGCCGCGGCGCACATCGACGGCGACGGTGTGCTCGTCCTGTCGGAATTCGCGGGCGCGGCCGACGAACTGACCGACGCCGTGCTCGTCAACCCGCATGACGACCACGCGCTCCAGCAGGCCATCGTGACCGCCGTCGAGATGCACCGCCACGAACGACGCGACCGGATGGCGGGCCTGCGCGATCAGATCCGCAAGAGCGACGTGCAGGGATGGGCCGATCGGTTCCTGTCCCAGATGGACACGAACGACGAACACAACCCGGTGTGATCGGCGACGGTGTGATCTACGACGACCCGTCCGGCCTGGCGTCGCTGGTGATCGGGGCTCGACGACCGCTGCTCATCGGGCTGGACGTCGACGGCGTGCTGGCACCGATCGTCGACCACGCCGACGACGCCGTCCTGCTGCCGGGCATGCGCGCCGCCGTCGATGCCGTCGCCGCGATGGATCGTGTCCACATCGCGGTGGTCTCCGGACGCTCCCTCGCCGACCTCGCACGCTTCGAGTTCAGTGCCGGAACCCGTCTGGTGGGCAGCCACGGCATGGAGACCTCCGATCGGGCGATGGCCGCATTGAACGACACCGAGGAGCACCGACTCGCGGAGCTGTCCGGTCTGGCCGACGCTGCCAGTGAGACCGCCGGCGACGGCGCCTGGGTGGAGCACAAGCCGGCCAGTGTCGTGTTGCACGTTCGTCAGGCCGACGACGCGGCAGGGCGAACAGCG
>JBAWHL010000231.1:0-2211 GCA_049593815.1 Ilumatobacteraceae bacterium
CGCTCCGCTCCACAACCGCACCGTGCACCTGGCTCGTCTCGTCGACGGCCGCATCGCGGAAATCTGGTTCCACAACTTCGACGGCGCGGCCGTCGCCGCCTTCTGGGAGTAGCGGTTGGCTCCGCAGGTCAGATGGTGATTCGGGCCGCGGCCTCCACCAGGGCGCGGCCGAAGCGCGTGCCGGGGTGACGCGTGAGGCGTTCGATGGGGCCGCTCACCGAGATCGCCGCAGCGATGGAACCATCGGCGGCGACGACGGGAGCGCTCACCGATGCCACTCCCGGCTCGCGCTCACCGATGCTCTGCACCCAGCCGGCGCGCTCGATCTCACCCGACAACACCCGCCCCGCGGACCCCACCTCGAGCGGGAGCAGCGATCCCTCCGGCACGATCCAACGCAGGCCGTGCGTCGACTCGAACGACACCACGCATCGACGCTGCGCGCCCTCGCGCACGAACAACTGCACACTCTCGCCGGTCGCGTCACGAAGGTCGGACAGCACGGGCCGGGCGAGGTCCTCCAACGGGAACCGTCGGGCCGCCTCCTGCCCGAGCGGCACCAGGCCGTGACCGAGCTCGAATCGTCCGTCGCCATCGCGCCGCAGCAGCCCATGTTCCTCGAGTGCAGCAGCCAGCCGGTACGCGGTCGCCCGCGGCAGCCCGGTCGAACGTTGGAGTTCCACCAGCGTGCAGGGCGAGTCCGACACCGCACGAATCACGGTCATCGCCTTGTCGAGTACTCCGACGCCCGTTACGATGTCCATATCGCAAGAACCATATCCCACATGTTGGGATGCTGCAAGGAGATCAGACATGGGCAAGACGCTCGCCGAGAAGGTGTGGGACCGCCACGTGGTGCACGCCGCACCCGATGAACCCGACCTGCTGTACATCGACCTCCACCTCGTCCACGAGGTCACGAGTCCGCAGGCGTTCGACGGCCTCCGCCTCACCGGCCGCACCGTGCGCCGGCCCGAGCTGACCATCGCCACCGAGGACCACAACGTTCCCACCGAGAACATCGACCAGCCGATCGCCGACGAGGTGTCCGCGAAGCAGATCGACACACTCCGGGCGAACACCGCCGAGTTCGGCATCACGAACTTCCCGATGGGCGATCCGAACCAGGGCATCGTGCACGTGATCGGTCCGGAGCAGGGACGAACGATGCCCGGCATGACCATCGTCTGCGGCGACTCCCACACCGCGACCCATGGCGCCTTCGGCGCACTCGCGTTCGGCATCGGAACGAGCGAGGTCGAACACGTCCTCGCGACGCAGACGCTTCCCCAGCAGCGCCCCAAGTGGATGTCGGTCACCGTCAACGGCGAGCTGCAGCCCGGCGTCACCGCCAAGGACATCATCCTTGCGATCCTCGGCGAGATCGGCACCGGCGGCGGCATCGGACACGTCATCGAGTACCGCGGTTCCGCGATTCGGGCCCTGTCGATGGAAGGTCGCATGACCGTCTGCAACATGTCGATCGAAGCCGGCGCCAAGGCCGGCATGATCGCTCCCGACGCGACCACGTTCGACTACCTGAAGGGTCGCGCCCACGCACCGACCGGGGCCGACTGGGATGCCGCGGTCGCCGACTGGGCGACACTCGAATCCGACAACAACGCCGTCTTCGACAAGGAAGTCGTGCTCGACGCCGCCGACATCCGACCTCATGTCACCTGGGGGACCAACCCCGGCCAGGTCGCACCCCTCGACGCGTCGGTCCCGTCCCCCGACGACTACGACAACCCGACGACCAAGGAGACCGTGGCTCGCGCCCTCGAGTACATGGGCCTCGAACCCGGCACGCCGTTGCGCGACGTCGCCGTCGACACCGTGTTCATCGGATCGTGCACCAACAGCCGGATCGAGGACCTCCGCGCTGCCGCCGCCGTGATGGAGGGCCGCACGGTCACGGTGAAACGGGTGATGGTCGTTCCCGGCAGCCACGCGGTCAAGGCGCAGGCGATCGCCGAGGGCCTCGATCAGGTCTTCATCGCCGCGGGCGCCGACTGGCGTGAACCGGGCTGCTCGATGTGCCTCGCGATGAATCCCGACAAGCTCGCCCCTGGTGAGCGTGCCGCCAGCACGAGCAATCGGAACTTCGAGGGACGCCAGGGACGCGGTGGACGCACGCACCTCGTCTCCCCCGGCGTGGCCGCGGCCACCGCCGTCAAGGGCACCCTCTGTACGCCTGCCGACCTCGAGGAG
>JBAWHL010000232.1:0-6789 GCA_049593815.1 Ilumatobacteraceae bacterium
GGCCATCTGCTCGGGCTCGTCGAGCACGACGACCTTGCCGCTGTAGTCGACACGGAGCTCCTCGAACGGTGTGACCATCGTCCACGTCATGCCCGCGGCATCGAACGCGTCGTTGTTGTCGATCGCCGGGCGCTTGAACATGAACCCGACCTGGCGGTTGCCGCCGTCGGCCTCGGCCGGCAGGTACAGACACACCGTCATCTCGGCGGTGCCCTCGTTGGCGCGGTTGCCCATCCGGAACCAGCCGCCGACCCCCTGGGCCGGGTCGAAGCAGTTGATGTACATGCTCTCGTTGAAGTTCGACTCGGGGCCGAGTTCGTGCATGTATTCGTCGGACGGGTCGAGACGTACTGCCATGAACGCCGACCGTACGACGCGCGCTCCTCCGTCGACGAGATGTACGTTCGGGGCCGAACATCACCACCGGTGTTCGACACGCACAAGGGGAGTGTGAAGCCGATGACCATCTCGGAAGAGGACCTGACGACGACCAACGCGGAACTCGCGAAGCTCGAGGGGATCACGTCGTCGCCCGACGTCGGCGAGTTCAACGCCCGCCGACTCGCCCTCGGTCCCGACCACGGTCATGTCGGTCCCGTTGCCCACCTCGCAGCCGAGCGGATCAGGCTCACCGCTCTGGAGTGGGAGCACTTCACGGTTCGCCAGGTCGCGCCGACGCTCGGTGCGGTCGTCGAGGGACTCGACCTCACGCAACCGCTCGGCGACGAGGTCTTCGACGAACTCCGTCGTGCCTGGGTCGACTACAAGGTGCTCTTCTTCCGAAACCAGGTGCTCACCAGCGATCAACACATCGCCTTCGCCCGCCAGTTCGGCGACTTGGAGGTCCACCCGTTCCTTCCGGGCAACAGCGAGCGGCCCGAGCTGGTTCGCTTCGCGAAGGACGCCGACACCGGCGGTTACGAGAACGGCTGGCATCATGACGTCACGTGGCGTGAGGTGCCCTCGAAGGGGGCGATCCTCCGAGCGATCCAGGTGCCCGAAACCGGGGGTGACACGCTGTTCTGCGACATGGCGGCCGCCTACGACGGCCTGACCGACGAACTGAAGGATCGTCTCGAAGGAGCGTTGGCGACGAACGACTTCCTGCAGGCGTTCGGGCACACCGTCGCGCCGGACAAGCTCCCCGAGCTGCGCGAGCAGTACCCCGTGGTCGAGCATCCCGTCGTCATCCGACACCCGGTCTCCGGTCGCCGACTGCTCTACGTCAATCGCTTCTTCACGACCGGCATCGTCGGGCTCGGCAAGGAGGAGTCCGACGCACTGCTCATCGAATTGCTCGCTCAGGCCAACACGGTCGAGTACCACTGCCGGTTCCACTGGGAGCCGAACTCGATCGCCATGTGGGACAACCTCGCCGTGCAGCACTATGCGTCGAGTGACTACTGGCCCGACATCCGGATCATGGAGCGGGCGAGCATCATCGGCGTGCGCCCGACGGCGTGACTCCGGGGGGCATCGCACTCGTCACCGGCGCCGGCCGAGGCATCGGTGCAGCGACCGCGGTCCTCGCCGCAGAGCGGGGTCATGCCGTGGCGGTCAACTACGTCCACGACGAGGCTGCCGCTGCATCGGTCGTCGAGCGCTGCACGTCTCTCGGTGCCCGTGCGATCGCGATCCAGGCCGATGTCGGCGAGGAGGCCGACGTGCTGAGGATGTTCGACACGGTTGCGTCGGAGCTCGGAGCGCTCTCGTTGCTCGTCAACAACGCCGGCATTCTCGAACACCAGATGCGATTCGAGGAGATGTCGGTCCAACGTTGGGAGCGGGTGCTGAGGACGAACGTCGTCGGCAGCTTCCTGTGTGCGCGCGAAGCGGTGCGTCGCATGTCGACACGCTTCGGTGGGGCAGGCGGCGCGATCGTCAACGTCTCCTCGGCGGCCAGTTACATCGGCAGTCCCGAGGAGTACGTCGACTACGCAGCCAGCAAGGCCGCGATCGACACGATGACGATCGGGCTCGGCAAGGAGGTCGCCGCCGACGGGATCCGGGTCAACGCCGTCCGTCCCGGCGTGATCCGCACCGACATCCACGCCAGCGGGGGTGAGCCCGGTCGGGTCGATCGGGTCGCGGTCGGCGTTCCCCTGCAACGGGGAGGCGAACCCTCCGAGGTCGCCAACACGATCATGTGGCTCGCCTCTGACGAGGCGTCGTACATCACGGCAACGACCGTCAACTGCTCGGGAGGTCGCTGAGTGGCGCGCCACCTCGCACGGTGGGAGCTCGATGGCGTGGGTGGTGCGGTCGTCGTGATCGACGTCATCCGCGCCTTCACCACCGCGGCGTACGCGTTCGGAGCCGGCGCAACGGAGATCTATCTCGTCGACAGCGTCGAGGATGCGCTGGCGTTCAAGGCCGCCCATCCCGGCTCGCTGGCGATGGGGGAGAACCGGGGGCTGCGACCCGAGGGTTTCGACTTCCCGAACTCGCCGGGGATGGTGCGCGCCGCCGACCTGATCGAGCGGGGCCGGACCGGTCAGGCGCTCGACGCCGCGGAGACCGCCACGGCGTTGTTGGCGACCGCCGAAGCTCGCAAGACGCTGGCGCTCGGGCCGGACCACTGCGACCCGATCGACATCGAACTCGCTGCCACCGTCGACGCCTTCGACTTCGCGATGGAGGCCGAACGAACCGATCGTGGGTTGCGGCTGACCGCGATCACTCGCTGAACATCTCCAACTGTTCCCATGTGACCGCGACGTCGCTGACCACACTCCATCGGAGGCGTCCACGCGATCCGGGGCGACGAATCTCCAGGCGTTCGGCGCGCAGCGACCGGGCAGACCCGTCGGGGTCGCGGAGGTTGATGCTTCCGTCCGGAGCGATGCCTGCGACCTTGCCCACGATCCAGCGTCCCTTGTCGTTGCGGCGGAACCGGATCGGTTCGCCCATGCGCAGGCCGAGCCTGGCGAGCGACGCGGGCGAGGAGTACATGACCGCTGCATCGTATTCCAGGAGGCGGCGGCAGATTCGGACACGCGGCCGTTCGCTGCGTGTCGGGTTGGTCGCGACCGTGCGTCCGTTGCGTGACACGAGGGCCGGCGCGTTCGCCGGTGCGCGCGCGACGACCGATCCAGGGATACGGTGTCAACCAATGACTGATGAGCGCATCGACACCAGCAACGAGGCCGTGATCACGGAGGCACTGAGCGTCATCGACGGCGCCCTCGCCCGGATGATGCAGCGTGAACTCGTGTCGACGGGTGAGGTTGCCGATCTGTTGCTCGACGTGCGCACGCTGCTCACGGCCGAGCCGGCTGCCCTCGTCGAAGCGGTCGAGCCGGTCACCACCGACGCTCTCTGAGTGCCGCTGGTCACCGGCTGGAAGTATCGCGTCCCCGCCCGGCCCGCTCGGCGGCTCAGGGTGCGAGACGACGAGCGATGCGACGGCCGATCAGGCCGAGTGCCGCACCGACCATCGCACCCGCCACGACGTCGGATCCGTGATGGATGCGCACGTAGGCGCGGCTGATGCCGACGGTGACGGCGATCTCGAGCCAGAGTGCGCTCAGGCCCCGACGATCCCAGCCACTGAGCACGACCGCGGCGAACGCTGCGGAACTGGCGTGGCCCGACGGGAAGGACGAGGTGCTCGGTTGGCGGACGCGCAGCCCGATGTCACCGGTCTGGGTCGGCCGCTCACGTCGGAACAGTCGCTTGACGCCCTGGTTGACGATCAGGCTCTCGGCCCCGACCAGCGCGGCCAACACCACCACCTGATCCGCTCGGCCCTTGGCGAGTCCGCGGCCGATGCCGATCAGATGCCAGATCAGGCTGAAGTCGCCGAGATGGCTTGCCGTGGTGAAGACACGATCAGCGACCGGGTGGCCGCGCAGCAGCCCGAGCAGTTCGTCGATGCGCTCGTCGAAGGCGTCGACCGTCGGCCCGAACTGGCTCTGGCCCGGAACGGGTACCGCGTCGTCGGGCGTCACGTGGTTGCCGCTGGGGTGGGAGCGGCCAGCAGGGCGTCGTGTGCAGCGACGGCTTCGGTTGCTGCGAGCGAGGGCTCGCCGCCGAAGGCCGGGCACCACTGCTTGAACGAGCAGTAGTCGCACAGCTTGCTCTGTCGCGGCCGGAAGTCGCCCGTGGTGCAGGCTCGCTCGACCGCCGACCACACCGCCGTGGTGCGCGTGGTGATGAACTTCACCGACTGCGCCGATGGCACGGTCTCGATGGTCTCACCCGAACTGAGGTACATCAGCCGGATCTTGGCGGGCCGTTTGCCGAACACGGCCTCGCACAGGAACGAATAGAAGTGCACACCGGCGAGGCTCTTCTGCTCGTAGTTGCCCGACGGGGCGCGTCCCGTCTTGTAGTCGGTGACGACCAGCTCGCCGTCGTCGTCGAGCTCGAGCCGATCGATGATGCCGCGCAGCGTCAACGCCCCGACCTCGGCTTCCATCCACAGTTCGAGGCCGATTTCGCGGACCGTGGTCGGGTCCTCCATGGCGAAGTACTTGTCGACCAGCACGAAGCACTCCCGCTCGAACTTGGCGGCGCCATCGGCATCGAGTTGCAACCCCACGTAGTCGGGGTCGGTCTGGTACTCGGCGAGCGCCGTGGTCAGATCCGCGGCGAGTGCGTCACGCGTGCGCTCGGCGTGCGGACGAACGAAGAGCAACTCGAGCGCGCGGTGCACGATGCTGCCCTTCGTGGTGGCGGGTCCGGGCGCCTCAGGCAGCTTCTGGATGCTCGAGAACCGGAACTGCATCGGGCACGACGTGAACGACGACACTCGCGACGGCGACAACGACGTCGGCACCGGGTAGGTGGGCGCAGGCGTGGCCGTGTCAGTCATGGTGCCCATCGTAGGACGCCGGTGTCACAGAGATGAGCTGACCGGTCGTGCCCAGTGACCGTCGCGGACCGAGACGAAGCGACCGCGCCGGTTCGGGGGACACGGCACGTCTCGCGTCCGCGGCCACCGCTACGGTGCCTGGAAAGAAATCCAGAATCCTGGTTGGGTTCGTTCGTTGATGTTGGTGTGAGGAGAGCTCCGATCGATCCGCCGTCGCAACCTCTCAGCAGCGACGCTTTCGACGCGTTCTACACCGACGCGCTGCCCGTCGTCTTCGGCTACCTGGTGAAGCTCTGTGGTGGCAATCGGGAACAGGCGTGGGATCTGACGCAGGAGGTCTGGGTCGTGGTCGTCAACCGGCTGAACGCCGGCGTGGCCAGTGCAGCGAGCGTCCCGTACCTCATCACGCTCGCTCGCTCGAAGTACATCGACGCATGGCGTCGTGAGCGCCGGCTGCAACGCAAGCTCAGGCTCGTGTGGTCCGCGGAGCGGGACGCCGACCCGGACTCGCCATCGGCCGGTGTCGTCCTCGATCAGCTCTCGACGTGTTCGCCGACCAGCCGCCTGTTGCTGATGTTGGCGTACGTCGAGGAGGTGCCGGTGGCCGACATCGCCGAGCAGATCGGCAAGCCCGTGTCCACCACCTACTCGCTGCTCGCTCGTGCCAGATCGGAACTCCGAGACCGGATGACAGGAGGTGCACGATGACGGGCATCTACGACGGGATGCGCGAGACACCCGATCCACGACAGGCCGACGCCCTTCGCCAGCGTCTCCTCGCCGCGCTCGAGACCGATGACGCTCCCGCTGCACCGGCTCGCGACATCGACAGCGTCGACGTGTCGAGCGTGCAGCAGACGTCCGATGTGGCCGAGCCGCGGGGAGTCGCCCGCTGGTCGAAGGTGAGAATCGGCGCCGTTGCGGCGAGCCTCGTGCTCGCCATCGGCGGACTCGCAGCGGTGGCCGGCATGCGAGATCGCCAGACCCCGGAGTCACCCGTCGAAGCACCGACCGTCCCGACCGGGCGGCCCACCACCACCACCACGACGAGCACGACCACGACGACCACGACCACCACGACGACGACGACGACCACGACGATGCCCGAACCGGTGGCAGCACCGTTTCCCGACGCGCTCGACTTCGCTCCACCTGGTACCTACGAATTCGACGACCTCGGAGTTCCGATCACGTTCTCGAATCCCGTCGAGTACCTTCCCGTGCTGCGCGTTCCCAGTGCAGTGGCCGCCATCGAGTGGGAATCGTCCGAACCGCTGCCGTCTCCGGGTGACCCGTTGCGATCGATCAACTTCGAGCGTGTCGGGAGTTGGTACAGCGCCGAGGAGGCGATCGACAGCGGCTTCGCCGGACTCGGCAGTTTCGGCCCGAACGACATCGACGCCTGGATGGCCGACAACCCGGTCATCGTCGACCTGTTGCCCGACACGACCGTTGGGGGTCGACCCGCCCGCGTCTTCGATGCACGCCCTGACCCCAGTGCCGGTGTCACCGGCGACTGTCTGGAGAGTTTCAAGCCGTGCGTCTGGGTGTCGACCCTGTCGTCTGCCGTCGTCGACGACTCCGGCCACCACGCTCCCGAATACGCGCTCGGATCGGGGTTCGTCTCACGGTTCTGGCTCGTCGACATGGGTGACTTCGAGCCGGTCCTGATCAAGCTCTCCGCTCCGGACAACGACACCGCGTGGTTCGACGAGTTCGCATCGACCGTGCTTCCGACCATCGAATTCGGCGAGCCGCAGGCGCTCGAACCCTGAACATCAACCGGTGACAGGTTGGCCGCGCCGCGCCCGAAAACGGCAACGGGCTCCGTCGATCTCGACACCATCAACAGAAAGCGAAGTAACGATGAGCACCACATGCACACTGACACCACAGACCACGAGATCGACGACGCGACCGGCACCGCCGATCAGGCGTGCCCGCTCCGTGCTGCTCGCCACGGCGTGGGGGGG
>JBAWHL010000233.1:0-1793 GCA_049593815.1 Ilumatobacteraceae bacterium
CGACCACACGTTGGTGATCGTGTCGCGGCCCCACGGTGCCGACTGCTCGGCGTCGACATGGCCGCCCCAGATGTCGACGACCGTCTCGCCTTCGACCGTGACCGACACGGATGCTCCGACATCGTCACCGCTGTCGATCGACGCCGACAACAGCTCTCCGAGCCGGTCGAACTTCGCGTCGCTGGTGCCGTGAATCTCTGCCATGCCCGCACAGTACGGTCGGCGCGGAAGCCCCGACGACGCGGACCGATCACCCCGTGTCGTGGAGGTGGGCGAGGACCGCGGCGAGGGTCTCGGGTGCGGGGCGGAGTCCGTCGAGGCGGATGTCGGCAGCGGCCGCGAAGAGCGGATGCCGCACCGAGTCACGCCGTTCGAGCTCGGAGCGATCCATCGTCCGTCGGTGATCGGGCCGACCGAGGCGGCCGACCAACTCGTCGACGGGAACGTCGACCCAACACACGGTGGCCCGCTCCCGCAGCAACGCCCGGCACGCAGCGGACTCGATCGTCGATGCGGCCGCAGTGATCACGACGGGTGACTCGGCGTCGAGGTGCCGCTGCAACGTTCGCGCCTCGACGGCGTGCAGCCACTCGATGCCGTGGGTCACGACGAGTTCCCGTCCTGACGCCCCGAACTCCGCCATGACGGTGTCGTCGGAGTCGAGACAGGCAACATCGAAGTGCGCAGCGAGTGCACGGCCGAGGGTGGTCTTGCCGGCGCCCATCATCCCGACCACGACGATCGACCGGTCGAGCACGGCCGACGCTCGCACGGCCGCCGATTCGTCACCCATCGAAGGCCACCGGGGCGACACCGTGCACGCCCGGCCGGGCCCGGAACAGAGCGCCCGCCAGCGGTTGGGCACGGCGTTGGCGGGCGGTCAACCCGTCGCTCGCCGTCGTGATGTACAGCTCGTCGAGGTCGGGACCACCGAACGTGCAGGAGGTGACACGAGCGACCGGCAACCGGATCTCGCGATCGAGCCGACCATCGACGTAGCGGCGCACGACGTGTCCGTCCCAGAACGCGACCCACAGCCCACCCTCGACATCGATCGTCATGCCGTCGGGCGACCCCGCGCCGTCGGGCACCGACACGACGGTCCGTCGGTCGCAGATCTCGCCGCTCGACGCCTCGAAGGCGAACGCATCGACGCGGCCCGTCGGCGTGTCGATGTAGTACATCGTCGTGCCGTCAGCGCTCCAGCAGAGCCCGTTCGAGATCGTCACGCCGTCGAGCATCCGCGTGACGTTGCCATCGGGGTCGAGGCGGTGGAGGGCAGCGGTGCCCGACGACTGATCCTCGGCGATCGTGCCGGCCCAGAAGCGGCCGCGCGGATCACACTTGCCGTCGTTGAAACGCAGGTTCGGATCGGTGTTGACCTGTGCGAGTCGCGTCGGTGCGCCCTCACCGATCGTCCAGAACCCGTCCTGCAGGGCCGCGACCCACCCGCCGCTCGCCCGCGGGGCCACGGCACCCACCCGCGACGGCAAGCGCGTGGACTCGGTGACCCCAGAGCCCGGATGTGTGGAGTGAACCATGCAGCCGACGATGTCGACCCACACGACACGGCCGGTGCGTTCGTCCCACACGGGTCCTTCACCGAGCGTGGCCCGAACGTCGCCCACCACCTCGAGCCGGTCGGGGGCCGTGTTCGGAATCTGCGGCGCTGTCACGATCTCAGAGTCTGCCCGACCGGCCATCACCGATGGCGTTCTGCCTCCAGCAGAATCGGCCTCGGGTGCGCACGGCCGCTGCGACGATGAGCCGATGCCAACGACACTGGACAAACG
>JBAWHL010000234.1:0-14884 GCA_049593815.1 Ilumatobacteraceae bacterium
AGGTGGGAGAGTGGGTTCAGATGGTGGCGAGGGCGGCGTCGAGGATGGCGAGGCCCTCGCGGGCGACATCGTCGGGGGTGTTGCACGGTGGCACGACGTGAATGCGGTTGCCCGCCATCATCGGCCACATGCCGTTGGCCTTGCAGGCGCCGACGATCTTGCCCATCGTCGCTGCGTCGAGCGGCGCTCGAGTCGAGCGGTCCGCGACCAACTCGATCGCCCAGAACACGCCGAGGCCGCGGACCTCACCGATGCACGCATGCCGTGACGCCATGTCCGTGAGTGCCGGACCGATGATGTCGGTGCCGAGATGGCGGGCGTGTTCGTTGATGCCCTCCGCTTCGAAGATGCCGATGCTCGCCACCGCGGTGGCGCAGGCGAGCGGGTGGCCCGAATAGGTGAGGCCACCGGGGAAGACCCGGTCGTCGTAGGACGCCGCGATCGACTCGGAGATGACCACGCCGCCGACGGGGATGTACCCGGAGTTGACGCCCTTGGCGAACGCGATCAGGTCGGGCTGGGCATCCCAGTGCTGCCAGGCGAACCACTCGCCGGTGCGACCGAAGCCGGCCATCACCTCGTCGGCGATCCACATGATGCCGAACTCGTCACAGAGCGCTCGGACACCGTCGAGGTAGCCCGGCGTGGGGACGAGGATCCCGTTCGTGCCCACGACGCTCTCGAGGATGATCGCGGCGATCTTGTCAGCACCTTCGAACACGATCGTGTCGCGGAGGTGCTGCAATGCCCGCTCGGTCTCCTGTTCGGGGGACTCGGAGTGGAACGCGGAACGGTACGGGTACGGGCCCCAGAACTTGACCAGGCCAGGCATCGTCGGCTCGTTCTCCAAGCGTCGTGGCTCGCCGGTGAGGCCGATCGCTGCGGCCGTGCCGCCGTGATAGCTGCGGTAGGCCGACAGGACCTTCATGCGGCCGGTGTATCCCTTGGCGAGGCGAACGGCGTTCTCGACGGCCTCGGCACCGGCGTTGGTGAAGAACACCTTGGCGAAGTGGCCGCCGGCTCCGTCCCGGTTCGCCTTCTCGACGATCAGGCGCGCCGCCTCGCTGCGCTGATCGTTGGCGAATGACGGCGAGATCATGCACATCACCTCGGCCTGGTCCTTGATCGCCTGGATCATCTTCGGGTGCTGGTGACCGAGGTTCATGTTCACGAGCTGACTCGTGAAGTCGATCCACGTCGTGCCCTTGTCGTCCCACATCTTCGAGCCGGCGGCGCCCGCCATCACCACGGGATCGAGCGCCCCCTGCGCGGACCACGAGTGGAACACCCGGGTGCGATCGTTCGTGTACGCCTGGTCCATCAGCGTCTGCTGTGCGGTGTCGAGCTGGGTCATGGGCATCGATCGTAAACGACACAGCCGGTGGCGAACAGAGGCCACTTTGTGCCCGTACAAACTCGACTCCGAAATGGTCGTCGTTCGTTGCGGTGAGCGTCACGAATCCGGAAAATTTCGGGTTGGAGAGGTGGGTTGGTGGGTGAGATGGAGGGTGGGTTGGTGGGTGAGATGGAGGGTGGGTCAGAGGGGTGAGTGGTGGTGGGGCGGAGGGTGGGCAACGGCGGGAGACGGGGGAGGCGGTCACGATGCGGGGTGGGGAGGACATCGTCTACGGTCGGGGCATGGCAGAGATCGTGAACTTTCCGAGCAACGGCAACGACGCATCCGGCTACCTGGCGCTTCCCGAGAGCGGGACCGGGCCCGGCGTGATCGTCGTCCAGGAGTGGTGGGGACTCGATTCGGGCATCAAGGAGATGGCCGATCGCCTGGCCACCGCGGGCTTCGTCGCGCTCGCCCCCGACCTCTACCACGGGGAACTCGCCGAGCACACCGAGATGGACAAGGCCGGCGAGCTGATGAACTCGCTGCCGCCCGATCGTGCCGGCCGCGACATGAGCGGCGCGGTCGACTTCCTCGCCGACCACGACTCGACCGTCGGCGACGGCATCGGCGTCGTCGGCTTCTGCATGGGTGGGATGCTCACCTTCATCCTCGCGGCGCTGCGACCCGACAAGGTCAAGGCAGCGGTCCCGTTCTACGGCTACCCGACGGGTGACAGTCAGCCCGACTACTCCAAGATCGAGGCATCGATTCAGGGTCACATGGCCGGCAACGACGACTTCTTCGGGCCGTCCGGCGCGGCGCACCTCGAAGAGGAACTGCGTGCCCTCGGCAAGGACGTCACGCTGACCATCCACGAGGGGGCGGGCCACGCCTTCATGGCGCCGCACAACGCGCTCGGCAACACCGACGCCGAACTCGCCGCGAAGATCTGGCCGACCGTCACCGACTTCCTGCACGACAAGCTCGGCTGAGCGGGCGCTCCGATGTCTCGATTCGACGCGGTGCTCTTCGACGCGGGCGGCGTCCTGGTGCTTCCCGATCCGCTCGTGCTCGGCCCGCTGCTCGCCTTCTACGGCGCTGACCCGTCGATCGAGCTGCACCGTCGCGCTCACTATGCGGGGATGAAGGCCAAGTCCGACGTCGCTGCCGCGGAGGGCACGTGGCACATGTACAACGATGCGTACGTCGCGGCCGTCGGGATCGAGCCGACAGATCGCGCCGAAGCAGCCGTCGTGCTCGATCGAACTCGCAACGCCTGGCTCTGGAGGTGGACGATCCCCGAGACACGCGCCGCTCTCGACCAGCTCGCGGCCGAGGGGATGCCGATGGGCGTGGTGTCCAACGCCAGCGGTCAGATCAACGCCGTGCTCGTGCGCGAGGTCTGTCAGGAGGGCGACGGGCCGCACGTCTCGATGCGGTGCATCGTCGACAGCGAGGTGGTCGGCGTCGCCAAGCCCGATCCGGCGATCTTCGATCACGCGCTGCCGCACTTCGCCGAGTTCGAACGGTCACGGATCGCCTACGTCGGCGACTCGGTGACGATGGACATCGGTGCAGCGAGCGCGGCCGGACTGCATCCGATCCTGCTCGACCCGTACGACGATCACGCCGGCGCGGACTTCGAACGCATTCGTTCCGTCGCGGAACTCTGCGCATCCTCCTGACGAAGCACCCCGGTGCGATGGTTCGTCTACGGTGGCCACAGATCGGAGGTGCTCTGATGAGCAAGGTGCCCGAGAGTGACGAACTGCAGACCACCGGGAGGGCGCAGCCGTGGTGGAAGCGGCTGTTCCACAACGTGGTGCCGGACAGGGTGGCGCGGCGGTGGGATCGACTCCCGCAGGGCAGCCAGCAGGACGCTGCCCACTACAACATGCGAAGCGGTCTCTGATCCGGTCACCGCAGCCGCGACGTTGTCATCGGACTCGCCGTAGGGTCAGTCGGGCGTTCCACCTCTTGGTGGGGACTTCTCGTTGACAACCGGTCGAACACGTGACCGAACAATCTGTTGCCTCCTCTGAGCACGACCTGAGGAGACAACATGTCCGATTCCCTTGCCAGCAACCAGCCCGCCGCGTCCACGACGAGCCGTCGGTCGCGAGCGATCGTCTACTGCGAAGCACATCTGGGTCTCATCGACGGCAAGACCGCCAACGGCCTCGTCCGCCACAGCGAACGGTACGAGATCCTCTCGGTCATCGACTCGACGAAGACCGGTCGCGACGCCGGTGATGTGCTCGACGGTGCCCCGAACGGGATCCCGTGCCACCGCGACCTCGCCGCAGCGATCTCCGAGTCGGGGTCTGGTGCGGACCTGCTGATCGTCGGGGTCGCCCCGACCAGCGGGCTGCTCTCGACAGCTGAACGGACGGTGCTGCTCGACGCGATGAGCCGCGGCCTCGGCATCGTCAACGGCCTCCACGAATTCCTGAACGACGACCCCGAGTTCGCCGCGGCCGCGGTGATCCACGACGTGGAGATCCTCGATGTCAGGAGGCCCAAGGCGAAGGTCGACCTGCACATGTACGACGCCAGCATCCTGGGTGTGAGCTGCCCGCGCATCGCTGTGCTCGGCACCGACGGGGCGATCGGCAAGCGAACGACCGCAACGATCCTGACCAGAGCGCTGAACGCGGTCGGCGTCAAGGCCGTCCTGGTCGGAACCGGCCAGACCAGTCTGATTCAAGGGGCGCGCCATGGTGTCGCTCTCGATGCGGTCCCGGCCCAGTTCGTGACCGGTGAACTCGAAGCGGCCATCGTCGGTGCAGCCGAGTCGGAACGCCCCGACGTGATCATCGTCGAAGGCCAGGGCGCACTCAGCCACCCGACCTACCTGAGTTCGACCGCAGTCCTGCGCGGCAGCAGGCCGGCCGCGGTCATCCTCCAGCACGCGCCGGCTCGCCGGACGATCAGCGACTACCCGGAGTTCCCGATGCCGACGCCGTCGTCGGAGATCAATCTCATCGAGACGTTCGCCGACACCAAGGTCATCGGGTTGACGATCAACCACGAGGGCATGACCGACAGTGAAGTGTCCGCGGCGATCACGCTCTACGAGCTCGAACTCGGGATCCCGGCGACCGATGCACTCACCCGACCGACCGATCGGCTGATCGAGATGGTCTTCGCCGCGTTCCCCGACCTCCTGGAGTCGTCGATCGCGGCTCGATGAGCGGGCTGCGGCTCGACATCGACCTCGACAAGATCGAGGACAACGCTCGGCGCCTCGTCGAACGGGCGCGAGCGCGGGGGATCTCGGTCACCGCCGTCACCAAGGCGACCCTCGGGGATCCCGAGATCGCCCGGACGCTGATCCGTGCCGGCGTGGTGGCCCTCGGCGATTCGCGCATCGAGAACATCGAACGCATGCGTCACGCTCGTGTGCTCGCCCCGACCTGGTTGATCAGGTCACCGATGCCGAGTCAGGTCGACCGCATCGTGCGATCGGGATCGACCTCGGTCAACACCGAGACCGACGTCCTCAGCGCGCTCGCCGTGTCGGCGCGCTCGGTGGGTCGTGTCCACGAGGTCATCGTGATGGTCGAACTCGGCGACCTGCGCGACGGTGTCATGCCGGCACAACTGCACGAGACCGTGCGTCACGTGCTCCGTCATCCGAGTCTGCACGTGCAGGGCATCGCCGCGAATCTGGCGTGTCGCAACGGGATCGAACCCAGCATGGAGAACATGGGCGAGCTCTCGGACCTGGCCGACGAGATCGAGCAGCACTTCGGCTTCCAACTCCAGACGGTGTCGGGCGGGAACTCTGCCAACGTCGGTTGGATGACCGGAGCGTCGACGGTCGGTCGGGTCAACAACCTCCGCCTCGGCGAGTCGATCCTCCTCGGCCGAGACCCGCTCACCCGACGGGCGATCGCCGACCTCCACACCGATGCGATCACGCTCGTTGCCGAGGTCATCGAATCCAAGCGCAAGCCGACCGAGCCGTGGGGGCGTCGCGGTCAGAACGCCTTCGCGGAGACGAACGACCTGGACGACCGGGGCGACATCTGGCAGACGATCCTCGCCGTCGGGCAACAGGATGTCGCACCCGACGACCTCCACGCACCGACCGGCGTCACGATGCTCTCGGCGAGCAGTGACCATCTCGTCGTCGAGACGCCTCTGCAGATGGCGCCTGGCGACGAGGTCCGGTTCGAGCCCGGGTACGCGGCCCTGTTGCGTTCGATGACGTCTCCGTTCGTGGCGAATCGCCTGCGACGGTGCCGTGACCAGCGTCCCACGATCCAGGTGCCGAGCCGTCGAGCTCATCAACCGGGCGGCCCGCCCGCGATCAGATGACCCCGAAACCGTCCAATGCCTTGACCATGAACCACGTGCCGAACACGAATCCGAGCACGATCATCATGATCCGGTTGTGCGAGGTCAGCCAATCGTTCGTTCGTTGCAACAGCGCGTCCGACTTGGCCGGCACGGCGAACGAGATCCCGATCAACACCAGGTGGATCGACGCCGCGAGCACCACGAACATGACGAACGCGACCGTCGCCCCGGGCTGACCGAGGTCGGCATCGCCGATCGCGGCGATGGCGCTCAGCGTGAAGACCCAGAACTTGATGCCGATCACCATCAGGCCGGCACCGATGAGGAACGCCTTCGCCGGAGAGGTTGTTCATCGTGTTCCGACGTTCGGGTTCATTGGAGCATTACTGCTGGCTCAGGGCGTTGCGGAACTGCCCATCGGACTCTTCGTCGCGCTGCTCTGCGGTGAGTTCGGGGCGCAGGTCGATCTCGATGCGGTCGATCGAACCCGTGAACGCGAAGTGGTGTGGGTACGGACCGGCGGGGGAACACGTGTCGATCCCGACGTCCATCGTCTCGCCGCTCATCGAGAAGATGAACGGCACGGTGCGCTCGACGCGTCCACCGGCCACGGTGTCACCGTCGACGGTGAGGGTGAGGGCGCCGCCCTTGCCCAGCCCGCCGCCGTCGTAGTCGAATCGGACACCGACCTCGACGTCGCCGGCCGGAAGCGGAGCGGCCGACGCGACCGAGGTGTGTTCGTGACCGAACCAGTTGTAGTGGTAGGTCGGCCGACCGTCGGTGTCGACGTACAGCGACCAACCGGCCATCGATCCGCCCTGGGCGATGATGACTCCCTGCGCCCCATCGTCGGGGATCGTCACCTTGGCCACCAGGTCGAACGATGTGTTCTTCAGGTTGACGGTCGAGAGTTCCGCCATGCGGACGTTGTCGGGATACAGCGTGAAGTGTGTGCGACCGTCGAGGTGGCTGGGTCGGTTGTGGGGCAGCGCGCGCATCGTGGTCTGGTCGCTCAACGGGTGGACGTCGTACTTCTCGGCCTCGGCATCGAAGAGGGCGCGGAGCTCCGCCAGCTTCGCTGGCTCACTGTCGGCGAGGTCGTCGGCTTGGCTGAAGTCGTCCGCGACCCGGTACAGCTCCCAGGTCTCGGCGCCGTCTCCGAATGGAAGCGCCTGCGACCGCATCCACGGCACACGACCGTGGAAGCAGCAGGCGACCCAGCCCTCGTGGTAGATCGCCCGGTTGCCGAGGATTTCGAAGTACTGCGTCGAGTGGACTTCGGGAGCTTCTGCGGAGTCGAAGGTCGGAAGGATGGAGAATCCCTCGATCGGCTTCTGCTCGATGCCGTTGACGTGCGTGGGCGGTGTGATCCCGGCCGCATCGAGGATCGTCGGAGCGAGGTCGATGACGTGCGTGAACTGCGACCGGAGTTCGCCCGTGGCAGCGATGCGCGACGGCCAGGAGATCGCGACGCCGTTGCGTGTGCCACCGAAGTGTGAGGCCACCTGCTTGGTCCACTGGAAGGGAGCGTCGAGTGCCCAGGCCCACGGGGCGTTGAAGTGGTTCTCGCATCGGTTCGAGCCGAAGTCGTCCATGTGGTCGAGGAGCCATTCGGGGTCCTCGTTCACGCCGTTCTGGAACGACGGCGAACTCCACGCCCCGTTGATGGTGCCCTCGGCCGAGGCTCCGTTGTCGCCGGTGACGTACACGAAGAGCGTGTCCTCCCAGACGCCGAGGTCGACGAGCGCGTCGATCACCCGGCCGACCTGAGCGTCGGTGTGGGCGAGGAAGGCCGCGTACACCTCCATGAGGCGAGACGCGACCGGCTTCCAGCGGTCGTCGTAGTCTTCCCAGGACGGCAGCTGTTCGGGTCGGGGCGTGAGTTTCGTTCCGGCAGGAATCACGCCCAGCTCCAGTTGGCGCTCGTGGATCTCCTCGCGGAGGCGATCCCAACCCTGGTCGAAGCTGCCGTTGAACTCGGCGATCCATTCCGGCCACACGTGGTGCGGGGCGTGGGTGGCGCCAGGGGAGAAGTAGATCAAGAACGGGATGTCGGGTGCGGCCTGCTGTTGCTGGTGGATCCACGAGATCGCCGTGTCGGCCAGGTCCTCGGTCAGGTGGTAGTCGTCGCGGCCGACGTGGGGCTCCACCGGGGTGGTCTGGTCGTAGAGGGCCGGTTCCCACTGCGAAGCCTCCCCGCCCAGGAAACCGTAGAAGCGGTCGAAGCCGAGGCCGGTGGGCCAGCGATCGAACGGCCCGGCCGGGCTGGTCTCCCACATCGGCGTGAAGTGTCCCTTGCCGAACATGGCCGTGGAGTAGCCGTTCATGCGCAGTACCTGAGCGACGGTGGCCGTGCTGTCGGGAATGATGCCGTCGTAGCCCGGATACCCGTAGGCGATCTCGCCGATGCCGCCCATGTGGGCGCTGTGGTGGTTGCGGCCGGTCAGCAGGGCAGCTCGGGTGGGGGAGCACAGCGCCGTCGTGTGGAACTGGTTGTATCGCAGCCCGTGCGCCGCGACCCGGTCCAGTGCGGGCATCGGTACCGGGCCGCCGAATGTCGAAGGTGCACCGAAACCGACGTCGTCGAGCATCACCACCACCACGTTCGGCGCGCCGTCGGGCGGATGACGGATCGCGGACTTCGCCGGTGTGGAGTCGGTGGCGAGTTCCTTCACGACCCCGGTGAACGGGGCGTCCCTCGCGGGCAGTGTCGGCGAGGTCATGGCCGGACGTTACATCTGGGGTCTGACCCCTGATGTAACGGTCAGGTGGCGGCGGTGAGTTGGCGGGCGATGACCTTGAGGCAGAGGGTCTCGTCGGCGCCTTCGAAGATCGACAACACCCGGGCGTCGACGAACAGACGGCTCACGGGGAACTCCTCGGCGTACCCCATGCCGCCGTGGATCTGCATCGCTTCACGGCTCACCCACTCGGCGGCCTTGCAGACGTACGCCTTGACCATCGACGCCTCCATCGCTCCCTCGCCCTTGGCCATCAACGTCGACACGGCGTACGCGAACTGGCGGCCGGCCTGGATCAGTACGACCATGCGGCCGAGCTTGGCGCGGGTCAGCTGGTAGTCGATGATCGCTTCGCCGAAGACCTTGCGGTTCTCGGCGTAGTCGAGGGCGGCCTCGTACGACGCCTGCATCACGCCGACGGCGCGCGCCGCCGTCTGCAGACGCCCGTTCTCGAAGCCTGCCATCTGGAAGTAGAACCCCTTGCCGAGGCCGTCCTCGCCGCCGATCTGGTTGGCCGCGGGCACCCACCAGTCCTCGAGCGCGATCTCGTAGGAGTGCATGCCGCGGTAGCCGATCGTGTCGATCGGGCGGCCTTCCATCTTGCCGATGCGTTCGTTGCCGTCGACGGTGACCGCCGCCTGCGTGAGTTCGAACCCGTGGCTGTCGCCGCGCTCCTTGGGCACGATGAACAGGCTCAGCCCGCGGTGCGTCTTGGAACGGTCGGGATCGGTGCGGGCGAGCAGCGTCAGCGCATCGGCGCGAGCGCCGAACGTGCACCAGGTCTTGACGCCGTTGATGACCCAGCCATCTTCGCCGTCGGGGCCCGGCGCCGGCGTGGCCGTCACCTTGATGCCGGCGACGTCGCTGCCGTAGTCCGGCTCGGTCACGGCGACTGCGGGCATCACCTCGGCGGTCGCCAGCTTCGGCAGCCACTCCATCTTCTGTTCCTCGGTGCCGCCCTTGACGAGGGCACGGGTGAGGATCTCCGGACGGGTGATCAGCGAGCCGCCGATGCCGAGGCTGGCACGGGAGAGCTCCTCGGTCGCGGCGACCATCGCGATGTACTCGGAATCGCCGCCCTCGCTGTAGCCGCCGTATTCGGCGGGAACGCTGAGTCCGAATGCACCGAGCTCGGCGAGACCGGTCACGATCTCCTCGGGCACGTCGCCGTTGGTGCGGTGGACGTGCTCGGCGTGCGGGGTGATCACGTTCTGGGCGAAGGCGCGGAACGTGTCGGCGACCATCTCCATGTCGCTGTCGAGGTGGCGTGGACCCGCCTGGTCGGCGAGCGCGCCGAGGAACTCGGGGTCGCGGAACGCGGCCACGAAGGAACGGGCGCCGTCGAGCGCGCCGGCCTCGACACCCCACGCCGTTTCGCGTCCGAAGAGCTTGCTGCCGAGGTCGTGGGCCATGTCGGCGGCGAAGGCGCACGTGATCCTGGCCTCGAGGTCGCCCTTGGCTCCGTAGTCCAGCAGCGAACGAGCGGTGGCGACACCGGAGGCGGCGTGCGCGAGGTCATAGGCGAGGACCTGGTTGGTGTCGGCGCCGCCAGCCGCGACCAGTTGGCGCACGGCCTTGCCGACCACGCCATCAGCGAGTTCGATGACGTCGGCGGCCGCCGCGAGATCGGGTGTGGCGATCGGTGCTGACGGAGTGGTCGTGTCCTCGGCGGTCATGGCGCTGACGATACTGGTCAGCCGTCGCTCGGACCATGTGCGACACGGCACGCGAGTCGTTCGGCCGGACGGCTCGGGCGAGGACGTGGCCAAGCGGTGAGCCGTCGGCCCGCCGCGCCGGCTGGCACGATGGGGGCATGGCAGCGATCTGTGTGTTCTGCGGCTCCAACTCGGGCGCCGATCCGGTGTACGCCCGCGCTGCGGCGGAGCTGGGCCGCGCCCTGGCCGTCAACGGCCACTCCCTGGTGTACGGCGGCGGACACGTCGGGCTGATGGGAGTCGTCGCCGATGCCGTGCTCGCCGAGGGGGGATCGGTGGTCGGGGTGATGACCGAACAGCTGGTCGCCGCCGAGGTTGCCCACGGAGGCCTCACCGAACTGGTCATCACGCCGTCGATGCACGAACGCAAGGCGATGATGGCACGACGTTCCGATGCCGTGGTCGTTCTGCCCGGCGGGTTCGGCACGCTCGACGAGACCTTCGAGATCATCACCTGGAACCAGCTCGGTCTCGTCTCGATGCCCGTCGTGTTCTTCGACATCGACGGGTACTACGAGTCGTTGTTCGACTTCGTCCAGTCGTCGGTCGCGGCCGGATTCGTCAGCCAATCCCACGCCAGCAGCGCCCATCGGGCGAGCACGATCGACGCCGTGCTCGCGTGCCTCGACGCACCTCCCCCGGCGTTCACTCCGAAGTGGACCGGGTGAGCGATGCTCCAGGGGCGGTGACCGATTCGTGGGGGTCCGGTCGGTGAGCGCTCAGGTGCACGTGCTGCCGGGTGCCGGTGAGATCGTGCCGTCCGGGGTGATCACGAAACGGGGGCTCGGCTCGACGATCATCTTCCCGGCGACCAGTTCCGCTTGGCTCGTCGGCATCGTGCCGTTGAGGGCGAAGTAGAGCTCCGTTGCCGTCTCGAGCGTGCGGCGGTCGACGTCACACGCGGCGTCGGTGGCCTGGCCTGGCGCACCTGCGGCGACCTCGATCGCGTCACCGATCGAACCGACCCCGTCGCCAGCAGTGGTTGCGACCGGTGCCGCCGTCGGCGCCGGAGTCGGTCCTGCTGTGACCTCGGACGCAGCCGACGACGAGCCGCACGCCGACATCGCAACGGCAGATCCGATGAGGGCCAGGGCGACGAGACGATGGTGCATGTCCATGTATCGGCATCAGCCAGCCCCAACTCAAGCGGACCGCGCACCCGGGCCGTCGTGGTCGCGGTAGCGTCAGCTTCGGTGCAGGCTCGGCGAAACGCGACGTGGTCGGACACACGCCGACGAGCCCGCTCGGCGATCGGCGTGGCGCTGGTCGCAGCCCTCGCCGCGTCGGCTGCGGCGTGCGGACCCTCACCCGACGTCGTCACCGTCGACGCCGAACCCATCGGTCCGCACGACTCGGCCGGCCCGACCGGACCGACACCCGATGTCGGGACCGTCGACTGGGCGAGTTGCGACGGTCCGGTCGGCCCGCTGGTCACCTTCGAATGCGGCACGATCACCGTGCCAGCCGACTACGCGGACCCCGATGGGGCGATGCTCGACATCGCACTGGTGCGAGCACCGACCGCGGACCCCGACGAACGAATCGGTTCGCTCGTGTTCAACCCCGGCGGCCCCGGCGGTTCCGGCATCGAGTTCCTCCAGTCGGCGGCGCTGATCGTTCCCGCCGAGTTGTCGCGACGGTTCGATCTGGTGTCCTTCGACCCGCGCGGGGTCGGCGCGAGCACCGCCATCGACTGCGACGTGGACTTCGACGATGGTGTCGACCTGCTCGAACCCGGCGACGACGTCGCGTGGGACCTGATGGTCGAGGAGGCGCTCGACACATCTGCGCGCTGCGACGACGACTTCGAACTCCTGGCGTCGGTCGTGGGGACGAACAACGCTGCCCGCGACCTCGACGAGATCCGCGCTGCGCTCGGCGACGAGCAACTCAGCTACGTCGGCTTCTCCTACGGCACTCGCCTCGGCGCGACGTATGCCGAGCTGTTCCCCGACCGCGTGCGTGCATTGGTGCTGGACGGAGCCGTGAAGCCCACGACGGATGCGGTGGCGCTCGAAGGCGAACAGGTCGCCGCCTTCGATGTCGCCTTCGAGGCGTTCGCCGACGCCTGCGACCGAGACGACGACTGCGCCCTTCACGATGTCGGCCCCGCAGCGGAGGTCTTCGATGGGCTCGTCGACGAGCTCGGCACGGCCGGCACGTTGCCGACCGATGACGGTGATCGCGTCATGACCGGTGGCGAGCTGCAGCTCGCGGTACTCGCCTCGATGTACAGCGTGCAGCTCTGGCCGATCCTCGCATCAGCGCTGGCGCAGGCCGAGCAGTTCGACGACGGGAGCCTGCTGCAGTCCCTCGCCGACTCGTACCTCGGACGGCAACCGGACGGGACCTACGACGACAGCCAGGCGGCGGGATCGGCGATCAACTGCGCCGACGACCCTGCACGAGTGACGATCGACGAGGTTCGAGCCGACGCCGACCTCGTCGCCGATCAGACCACGTGGTTCCCCGACCTCGTCCGCGCCGACACCGGGTGCCTCGGGCTGCCCTGGCCGGCGGACCCGTTGCGCGTTGGTCCCGCCGTCGGGGCACCGCCGATTCTGGTGATCGGCAACACGAGAGACCCGGCGACGCCGTATCAATGGGCCGTCGAGCTCACCGACGTGCTCGATTCGGCGGTGCTCTTCACCGTCGAGGCCGACGGGCACACCGCCTTCCTGACGATCGCGTGCGTCGAGTCGACGGTCGTCGCGTACCTGATCGACCTCGAGGTGCCCGAAGCCGGCGCATGGTGCGCGAACGACGCCGTCGCCGATGTGTTCCCTGCCCCGGGTGAGGGCGAGCTCGACCAGTTGATCGGGCTGCTCGACTGTCTGCGAGACAACGGCGCCGACGTCCCCGAGTTCTCCGTCGGCGACGTGTTGGCCGACCCGACGGGCGAGGTGCTGCTCGACCTCATCGACCCGACCGATCCGGCCTTCGGCGACGCCATCGTCCAGTGCGGACCGCTCCTCGCCGGACCCTGATCCGTCGACGCCACGGATCGACGGGCTCGGGGCGGCGCGCCGCGCCGGCAGGTCGCGCCGAAACCGGTCGCCTGGACCCGTTTCGGGACGTCCACAGTGGTGTGCACAGCCGGCGCACAGGCAGGGAGGGGTTGTCCCCAGCGGGTGGCGCGCAATTCACACCCAATCGGGACTGACGCTCCACAGGCTGCGTCGTTCAAGATGGCTGCATGGTTGATCGAGCACTCCCGACCCCGCGCCAGCGGCTGCTTCGTCAGCGGCAGCACGGCGCGATCCTGCAGCAGGCGGACCGGCGTGATCTCGAACGTGCGGGGTGGAGGACGACGCTCGAGTTCCGGGAGAACAACGTGCGTGGCCGGGACGGGCGGTTGCTCCACGTCGAGGAGATCTGGCATGCCGAGGCCGAGCGGGACCCGGCAGCGGGACGGCACGACCCGACCGCTGGCGCACGTGAACGGGGCGTCGATTTCGTCTTTGCCACTGCCGAAACGGTCGACGAGGTGTGGGCGAAGTTGCATCGGGAGGCCGAGTTGGCCGATGTTCGCCGGGTCCCGGACCAGCGTGTGCATGCATCTTGAGACTTTCTCGACCAGGCGGTTGACACACCCGTAGTTTCACTGCTGTAATTACGGACCCCGCTGCCACGAGATGTTGTGTCGGTGAGGGGGGATCACGGGGCCCGAACACGACATCTGGTGTTCGAACGTGACCCGAACATCTGCCGGAATTGACACTGAACGAGACGGCAGAAATGCAGTGAATGACCCAGCACGGTGCGCGACAGAGACGACAAGCGTCGAGCGGTTCTCTCGACGAAACATCCAGTGACGACCAGCAAGACAGACAGACGAACGAGCAGGAGAACAACCGGTGACAATGATCGATGACAACCGCGGCGGCCCCAACGGGGCGACACAACTGGCCGGCACCGAGGCCGCGGGCGAACCTGCTCCGACGCTGACCGACACCGCGAAGACCCCGTCGGCACCGTTGTCGTCGACGCAGCCCTCGGGCGGCGGCATGCGAGTCAAGAAGCGCAGCGGCGCCCTCGAGCCCGTCGACGTCAACAAGATCGTCAATGCCATCGCCCGCGCCTCCGAAGGGCTCCTCGGGGTCGACCCGATGCGCGTCGCCACCCGCACGATCTCGGCGCTGGCCGACGGCGCCACGACACGAGAACTCGACGACCTGTCGATCCGCACCGCAGCGGGCCTCATCGTCGAAGAGCCCAACTACTCCAAGCTCGCATCCCGGCTGCTCGCCACGGTCGTCGACAAAGAGGTCCGCAACCAGAACATCCCGTGGTTCTCCGAGTCGATCAAGGTCGGACACGCCGAGGGTCTCGTCGCCGATCACGTCCTCGAGTTCGTCGAGGCCAACGCCCCGGCGCTCAACGCCGCCATCGACTCCGATCGCGATCGCAGCTTCGAGTTCTTCGGCCTGCGCACCGTCTACGACCGGTACCTGCTGCGTCACCCCTCACGCCGCGAGGTCATCGAGACACCGCAGTACTTCTTCCTCCGCGTCGCCTGCGGCCTGTGCGCCGCCGATCCGAGCGTCGACACGGTCGGAGAGGTCGACGTCGAGCAGGTCGTGAAGTTCTACGACCTGATGTCGTCGCTCGCCTACCTGCCGTCGAGCCCCACGTTGTTCAACTCGGGCACCTCCCACAGCCAGATGTCGTCGTGCTACCTGCTCGACTCGCCCGAGGACAGCCTCGAAGGCATCTACAAGCGCTACACCGACATTGCTCGCCTGTCGAAGTTCGCCGGTGGCATCGGTGTCGCCTGGCACCGG
>JBAWHL010000235.1:0-2015 GCA_049593815.1 Ilumatobacteraceae bacterium
TGGCGCCTTTGCCCCACCCGCCGACGTTGGGGTTGATGTACTGGTAGTCGGCGCCGGTGTAGGTATGGATCGCCGCGAACTCGGCGGGGCTCAGCGACTCGATGCCGGCTCGCAACGAGGCCTCGACCTTCGGGTCGACCGCTTTCAGTTCGCCGCTCGCGACCAGTTCGTCTCGCTTGGCCACCGCGCTGCCGGCATTCGTACCGGCGTGTGAGGTGTTGTTGCGGTCCGCGTAGAGCATCCCGTTGGTGAACGCGGCGTCGTGGTTGAGGTGCTGCAGCGGGTTCGCGCCGGGGCCCTTGGCGGGAACGTTCTTCGGGCTCCTCTTGGCGGCTCGCGAGTTGCTGGAGTCGCCGACGTAGGCGTCCTGGGCCTGGATGCGGCCGTACTCCATGCCG
Organism: Ilumatobacteraceae bacterium; assembly: GCA_049593815.1. Lineage (GTDB taxonomy): Bacteria > Actinomycetota > Acidimicrobiia > Acidimicrobiales > Ilumatobacteraceae > Sva-07. The sequence goes on from JBAWHL010000235.1 coordinate 399, forward strand.
GCTTCCGTGCGGATCGAGTCGATGAGGTCGATGCGCGCTCGTTCGGAGGCGTCCTTGGCCTTGGGGTGCTTGCGGAGCCACTCGTCGGTGAGCGTCAGGAGCGACTTCAATGCCGCCACCTGGTGCGGGTTGGTGGCCATGGACTGCTGCATCTTGGTCAGGGCCGCACCCCGGAGCTGCTTGGCGACGAAGTCGTCGCCGTCTTTGATCTCGACCTTTCGTGCGGCGTCCATCTCGGTCTTGTACTGCTTCAGCGCTCGCTGCTGGTTCGCTCCGCCGTCGCCTGCGTGGTACTTCTTCAGTGCCTCACGGATCTTGGGGATCTCGTCGCTGCTGAGCTTCTTGGTGAGGCCGCGGGCGCCGGTCTCGTGTTTGAAGCTGCCGTCGAGTTGTCCCGCGGTGACGGAGATCTTGCGGCGGATCGTCTGTCGTTGGACTCGGTTGCTGCGCTCGGCGAGGTGTGCGGACTCGTGGAGCACGGTGTGCATGCCGGCGTCGGTGTCCGGACGGTAGGCACCGCGGGCGAAGAAGACGTTGTTGTCGACGGTGAACGCCTCGGCCTGCATGCTGCGGGCGAGTCGGTCGGCGCGAGCGTCGGTGTGGACGCGGGCGCTGCTGGCGTCGTGGCCGGTCGCACGTTGGATGCGGTGCTGCACGTCCGATTCGAAGTGGCGCCCCTGTCCGATCGCTGCGTCGAGGGTCGCCGTGGACCGTGCGTCGAGCGTGCCGCCGGGGTCGGTGCTGGACGTCGCCGAACGCTGAATGCGCGAGCCCGGCGTGGTCGGCGTCGACGCCGATGCGGGCAGGTGTGCACCGCCGGCTCGGAGCACGGCGAGCCCGTGGTCGGCGACCCGGTCGGCGCGCCGTTCGTGCACATCGTCTGCTGCACCGACGACGAAGGGGTTGCGACGCGAGCGCTGCTCGTCGGCAGCCGCCAGTTCCTCGTCGAACCGCATCATCGGCGGCATGCGCTCAGACATCGCCATGAGAGTCGTCACCGCCAACGACAGTGGTGAGCAGCCACAGACCTCGCCAGCCAGGCACCCGCACCCCTCCCCCGCCCTTTTCGTACTCCCGGGCGGGAACTGCTCCCGCCCGGGAGTACCGAAACAGCGTGGAGCGCCGATGCGAGTGGCGCAGCTCCGATACGAGAGGATCGTCGACGACAGCAATCTCGACGAGGAGTGGTGACACATGAAGATCGGACTGACCGGTGGCGGACGCGACACCGATGCGGTGATCCGCCAGGCGCAACAGGCAGAGGAAGACGGGTTCTCCTCGATGTGGTACCCGGGGGCGATCCTCGGCGACCCGCTGGTGGCGATCGCGCTCGCCGGACGGGCGACGTCGACGATCGAGTTCGGGACCTCCGTGGTCCAGTCGTACACGTGCCACCCGGTGCTGCAGGCGAACCGGTTCGCGTCGGCCGCCGCGGCGATCGGATCCGCCGGCCGCCTGAGCCTGGGTGTCGGTCCGTCGCACGAGCCGGCGATGCAGCCGATCGGGTTCGACTACTCGACCCCCGGACGCCACACCGATGAGTACGTGCAGATCCTCGCGGCGTTGCTGCGCGGCGAGACGGTCAACACGTCGGGCGAGGAGTACACGGTCATGTCC
>JBAWHL010000236.1:0-12808 GCA_049593815.1 Ilumatobacteraceae bacterium
TCTCGCGATCGAGCTGCGGGTAGTCGACGTGCAGGTACAGACAGCGACGCTTGAGCGCCTCGGAGAGCTCACGTGTGTTGTTCGACGTGAGGAACACCAACGGAATCTGTGTGGCGGTGATCGTGCCCAACTCGGGGATCGACACCTGGTAGTCGGAGAGGATCTCCAGCAGCAGCGCCTCGGTCTCGACCTCGACTCGGTCGACTTCGTCGATGAGGAGGACCACCGGATCGGTCGCCGTGATCGCTTCGAGGAGCGGTCGGGTCATCAGGAACTCATCGGAGAAGATGTCGTCCTTGATCTCGGTCCAGTCCTCGTTGTCGCCACGTTCGGTCTGAATGCGCAGCAACTGCTTCTTGTAGTTCCACTCGTAGAGCGCTTTGGACTCGTCGAGCCCCTCGTAGCACTGCAAGCGGATCAGCCGAGCATCGGTGATCTCGGCGATCGACTTGGCGAGCTGCGTCTTGCCGGTACCGGCCGGACCCTCGACGAGAATCGGCTTCTGGAGGCGATCCGCGAGGTAGGCGACACCGGCAATGCCGTCGTCAGCGAGGTAGTTGACGCCGCGCAGGGCGTCACGCACCGACTGCACCGTCTCGAATCGGGGGGTGGCGCTGCCGGGCGCCCCGGCATCCGTGGTTGTCATGACAGCGACGCTAGTTCGCGACTTGACCCGTCGGTCAATCGGAAACGAAGTCCCGGCGCACGGAGTGCGCATTGACCCAGCTCACGACCCACGCGCAAGTAGCGTCGGCTCGGATGAGTGGACTGCTGCGGAGCAACGTCGTCGTTGCCGGCGGCACGGCACTCTCCCGGGTCACGGGGCTGCTCCGGTTGATCGTGCTCGGCTACGTCCTCGGCCAGACGGCGCTGTCGGATGCCTACCTGATCGCCAACGAGACCCCGAACATCGTCTACGAGCTGCTCCTCGGCGGTGTGCTGTCGGCCACCCTCGTGCCGTTGTTCTCCACGTTCGTCGAGAACGAGGACGACGAGTCGACCAACGTGATTCTCACCGTCTCGGCGATGTTGATGGCGGCGCTGACCGTGGTCGCCGTGATCGCCGCGCCGCTCATCTTCGGGCTCTACTCGGTCAACGTCGCGGAGGACGTCGACGCCGATCTCTACCGGTCGGTCGGCACGACGCTCGCTCGGATCTTCCTGATCCAGATCTTCTTCTACGGGCTCGTCGGCCTGGCGAATGCGTTCCTGAACAGCCGCCGACGGTTCTTCGCCGCCGCGTGGAGCCCGATCCTTCCGAACGTCATCATCATCGCCTTCCTGCTGTCGCTGCCCAACGCCGGATCCGCCGAGTGGCAGCTCACCGACGTCCTGTCCGACGACCGGCTCCGCTACACGCTCGGCCTCGGGGCCACGGTCGGCATCGCATCGATGGCGTTCGTCCTGCTGCCGGCGATGGCCCGGACGGGATTCCGGTTCCGTCCGAACTTCGACTACCGCCATCCGGCGGTCCGCAAGTTGCTGTCCTTGTCGTTCTGGACGCTCGGATTCGTGATTGCGAACCAGATCGCCCTGCTCGTGGTCCGCAACCTCGCCGAGCCGGGGTCGAGCGATGCCAGCGCGTACATCAACGCATTCACGTTCTTCGTCCTCCCCCACGGCCTCCTCGCCGTGTCGATCGCCACGACGTTCCAGCCGGAGATGTCGCGATCGGTCGCTCGCCGCGATCGCACGGGATTCACCGATCAGGCCTCGCTCGGGCTCCGCATGACGGCGCTGTTCACCGTGCCGGCCGGCGTCGGGATCTTCGTCTTGCGTCAACCGATCATCGGCGCGCTGCTGCAACGCGGCAACTTCTCCGCCGAGGACGCCGACGCAGCACAACGGGCGCTCGCTGGACTGGCACTCGGCCTCGGCGCGTTCTCGATCTATCTCTTCGTGCTCCGCGGCTTCTACGCCCACAAGGACACCAAGACACCGTTCAAGATCAACGTCGTCGAGAATGCGATCAACATCGGGCTCGCCGTCGTTCTCGTCGGCCGATACGGCGTCCTCGGCCTCGGCCTCGCCTATGCGCTGGCCTACGTCATTTCATCGCTCTGGGCCATGCAGGTGTTGAGCTACAAGGTCCCCGGCTTCGACGTTCGGTCGATTCTCGCCAGCATCTGGCGGATGCTGCTCGCATCCGCCCTGATGGGCGAAGCGGTCTGGCTCGTCACACAACAGGTCGGCGGCAACACCGGCGTGGACGCCATCGTGCGCCTCGTCGTGGGTGCCACCGTCGGCGTCGTCGTCTACGCCGGCATTCTCACCGCGCTCGGCGCCCCCGAACTCGACGCCGCCCGCCGACGGTTCGCTCGTTCCTGACCGACGCTCACCCTCCGGGAGCCGACGCCACCAGACCGGGTGCATCGCCGGCACGGAACTCGGACACGAACCGATACCGATCGCCTCGGATCGTCGTGGTCCGCCACTCGACCAGCTCACCGGCTGCCGTGCTCGACCGTTCGAGGAAGAATGCGGCCTGCCCCTCGGGCAGCTGCAGGAGCTCACGCTCGGCGGGTTCGGGGATCACCGGTGCGATCCGTTCCCACCCCGCGGCCGGTCGGAACCCACACCGCCGGTCCATCTCGTCGTAGAGCGCCGTCCGCTCGAAATCGCTGTCGATCAGTGCTGCACCCACCGACATCGGGAGCCAGGTGCGATCGATCGCCAGGGGTTCGTCGCCCGCACATCGCAGTCGTTCGAGATACAGCAGCGGTGTGTCCGGCGCGAGCTCGAGGTGTGCGGCGACCGACGCGTCGACGACTTCCTCCAGCGCACGAACCACGCTGCGTTGCTCGACGCCGGAGGACTCGATCGAGCGGAACAGGCTGTACAGCGCGCCGAGGGGCTGCTCGAACTCCACGCGCTTGACCACGGTGCCGCGCCCTCGCTCGCGCAACAGGATTCCCGCCGTGTTGAGATGCCGCACGGCCTCGCGGACGGTGTGGCGGCTGACCGCATACTCCTCGACGAGTTCGCTGTCCGTCGGGAAGCGATCGTCGAACTCCCGTCGGTCGAGCCGAGCGCGCAGGTCTGCTTCGAGTTGCGCCCACAGCGGCATGGGGCTGGATCGGTCGAGTTCCACTGATTCCTTCCGCGGATGTCCGGACGATCGATCCTACGCGTCGAGCACCCACGCTCGACTCACGTCAGTTTCAAGAAGAGCCGCTCGAGCTCCTCGTCGGTCGCCTCCCGATCCGGATCGACCATCGCTGCGGCCATCAGCTTGAAGCCCACCCGGTCGAGGGCACCGCGGGCGGCGGCCAGCTGCGTCACGATGTCACGGCACTCCCCGCCTTCGTCGATCATCCGCTGCACCCCACGGATCTGCCCCTCGAGCCGCCGCAGGCGCTTCATCACGTCATCGTTCACCTGGTCCGGGAATCTCATGGTCACATGATACCCCGAGGGGTATGTTGGTTTCCGGCTCAATTGTCCGTACATTCGGATCTATGACCGAGCCGACCACAGCGACGACATCGTGATCGTCACGACGATCGCCGTCGCGCTGGGACTGGCCGTCGGTCTGTCACTCGGCCCGCTCGGCGGCGGCGGCTCGACGCTCGCCGTCCCGATTCTCGTGTTCGTGGCCGGCATGTCGGCCCAGGAGGCGACCACCGCGTCGCTCCTCGTCATCGGTGTCGCCGCCGCCATCGGGGTGTGGGGTCACGCCCGCGCCGGGAACGTGCGCCTCGGAACGGGGCTCGCGTTCGGCGCGGCCGGCATCGTCGGGTCCCGGGTCGGAACGCTGCTCAACCGCTCGCTCAGCGAACAGCTCCTCCTGCTCTCCTTCTCCGCCCTCATCGTCTTCGTCGCGATCCGGATGTATCGCAGCAGCACCCGCCCGACCATCGCCCAGTCCATGCCCTCCATGCCCGCCACGGGCGCCACGGGCGCAGCACCTCGCCACCGGCTCGATCTGTCGGCGCTGGGCATCGCCAAGCTCGTCGGCGCCGCCTCCGCAGTCGGCCTGCTCACCGGTCTTTTCGGCGTCGGCGGGGGGTTCGCCGTCGTGCCCGCCCTGACGCTGCTCCTCGGGTTCGGCGCCAAGGAGGCGATCGGCACGTCGCTCGTCGTGATCGCGGTCAACGCCAGCATCGCGCTCGCCATGCGCTCCGGCGACCTGAGCTTCGACTGGGCCGTCGTGCTGCCGTTCCTCGCCACCGTCACCGTCGGCGTGCTCATCGGCACCCGCATCGCCCGACAGATCCCCGCCGACCGCCTGACGCGCGGCTTCGCCCTCATGCTCGGCGCCGTCGCGGCCTACACCGCACTCAGCACCCTCGCCACCTGACCCACTCACCCACGCCGAACCAGCCCATCAGCATCCCGCCCCACCATCCAGCCATCACGGAGCCCCCAATGACCACCATCACCACGAATGCCACCCTTCCGGACACCGACACGATCACGAGCGGTGACCTTCGCCGACTCATCGCCTCCGACGCCGAGGTGCGCATCCTCGACGTTCGCACCGGCGGTGAGTTCGACGCCACCCACATACCCGGCGCCTACAACGTTCCCCTCGACACGCTCGGCGAACACGTCCGCGACCTCGCGGACATCGAGCACCCCGTCGTGCTGGTGTGCCGCTCGGGCGGACGCGCCGGCCAGGCCCACGCCACCCTGTCGGGCGCAGGCAAACAGCGACTCCACATCCTCGACGGAGGCATGGACGCCTGGGAGTCGGCCGGCGGCGACGTGATCCGCGGCACCACCACGAAGTGGGCGCTCGACCGCCAGGTTCGCTTGGTCGCCGGGTCGCTCTCGCTCGCGGCGATCCTCGCCAGCATCGCCGCACCCAAGGCGAAGTGGGCTGCGGGGGGCGTCGCTGCCGGTCTCACGTTCTCCGCGGTCTCCAACACGTGCGCGATGGGCACGCTGCTGAGCAAACTCCCCTACAACCGCACCGACGGCTGCGACATCGATCGGGTCCTCGGCGAACTGCGCGATGGTGGGTGACATGACCGTTCGCCATCACCCCGCCAGGGAGCACGCCGACGTCATCGACGCCGGGACACAGCTGATCGACGTTCGCCAACCCGACGAGGTGGCAACCGGCACGATCCCTGGTGCCGTGAACATTCCACTGGACCAACTCCCAGCGCGCATCGACGAACTCGATCGCACGCGCCGAGTCGTGCTGCTGTGCCGCAGCGGCCGACGAAGCGACCACGCCGCAGAGCTCCTCGTCGCTGCCGGGTTCGGCGATGTGGTGAACCTCGACGGCGGTGTCCTCGGCTGCGACCCGCAGACACTGACGTGAGCCCGCGGGCTCGACTCGAATCAACTTCACGAAAGGCACGCACCATGAAGTTCACCCAGTACTACCTCGACTGTCTCTCCCAGGCCTCGTACCTGATCGGTGACGAGACCACCGGCCGCGCCGTCGTCGTCGATCCGCGACGGGACATCGACGAGTACGTCACCGACGCCGCCGCAGCCGGACTCACGATCGAGCTCGTCATCGAGACGCACTTTCACGCCGACTTCCTGTCGGGACATCTCGAACTCGCCCACGCGACCGGTGCCGACATCGCCTACTCCTCCGTCGCCGAGACCGACTTCCCCTCACGCAAGCTCGTCGATGGCGAGCGGATCGATCTGGGCGAGGTCGTCCTCGAGATCCGCCAGACACCCGGGCACACCCCCGAATCGATCAGCATCGTCGTCTGGGAACACCACGACGACGATGTCCCCTACGGCGTGCTCACCGGTGACACACTCTTCATCGGCGACGTGGGCCGACCCGACCTGCTGTCCTCGATCGGCCACAGCCGTGAGGATCTCGCCGCCAGCCTGTACGACAGCTTGCACGAGCAGCTGCTCACACTGCCCGATGCCACCCGCGTCTACCCGGCGCACGGAGCGGGATCAGCGTGCGGCAAGAACCTGTCGACCGACACCTGGTCGACGATCGGCGAGCAGCGCACCACCAACTACGCGCTCCTCGCCCCGTCGAAGGAGGCGTTCTTCGACCTCGTGACCGAGGGCCAACCCCCGGCGCCGAGCTACTTCGTCTACGACGCGGTGCTCAATCGGCAGGACCGGGAGTTGCTCGACGAGCACGAGGCCCCACCGGCGCTGACCATCGCCGCGTTCGACGACCTGGTCGCCTCTGGCGCGTTCATCCTCGATGGACGCGACCCCGAGGAGTTCGCCCGCGGCCACCTCGCCGGCTCCATCAACATCGGGCTCAACGGCCGCTACGCGGAGTTCGCCGGATCGGTCATCCCGAGCGACGCCAACATCGTCCTCGTGGTCAACGACGGGTTCGAACTCGAGGCGAAGAACCGCCTCGCCCGCATCGGCTTCGACCGCGTGGTGGGCTTCCTCGTCTCGCCGATGACCGTCATGGTCGAGCACCCGGACCGAGTCCAGCGCGCATCACGGCTCATCGCCAGTTCGCTGCGCACCCAGCGCGAGGCCATCGCCGACCTCCAGCTCGTCGACATCCGCAACCCCGGCGAGGTCAAGCTGGGCACGATCGAGGGCGCCACCTCGATCCCGGTCGGGCAGCTGCCCGACCGCCTGGACGAACTCGACCCGACGACGCCCGTGGTCGTCTACTGCGCTGGTGGCTACCGATCCTCGGTGGCTGCGAGCGTGCTGCGACGCGCCGGCTTCAGCGATGTGTCCGACATCCTCGGCGGCTACGGCGCGTGGACGGAAGCGGAGAACGCCAGACGCGTCTGACCCGGCACCACCCGACAACCCTCATCCCCGACGCGGTCGGCAATCAGCGCGGGAGCCGAGATCACGCGGGGAGGACGACCAGATCATCGCGGTGGACGATGTGATGCGCGACACCAGCGGGGAGATCGCTGGTGTGGCGTCCGAGGACCGTCCGCACGACAGCGGCGTCGATGGACACCATGCCACGGGCGAAGGGCCGGCCCGACGGGCCAGCGATGTCGACCGTGTCACCGACCGCGAACTCCCCGCGAGCGTCGACGACCCCGGCGGGGAGCAGGCTGTTCGGGAGCTCGGTCAGGGCCCGCTCGGCGCCCGCATCGACCTCGATCGTCCCGAGCACCTCGGCGGCGAACCCGATCCACAGCTTGCGGGCCGTCAAGGCCCGATCGTGCGGCTCGAACGTCGTGCCGACGAGCTCGGCGGACACCGCTCCCGCCAACACGCCGGGCCGTGACGCCCGCGCGATCACACTGCGCATGCCCGACCACGACGCCATCCGAGCCGCGGTCAACTTCGAGGCCATGCCGCCGCTGCCCCGGCCGCTGCCGCCAGCGTCGACGCGGATCGCCAGCAGCGGGTCGCTCGACGTCACGAGCGGAATCAGCGTCGCCGTGGCGTCACGACGAGGATCGGCGGTGTAGACGCCGTCCATGTCGGTGAGCAGCACCAGCACATCGGCGCCGAGGCTGTTCGCCACCAGTGCTGCCAGCCGGTCGTTGTCGCCGTACCGGAGCTCGTCGTTGGCGATCGCGTCGTTCTCGTTGACGACCGGGACGCAGCCGAGCTCGAGGAGTCGTTCGATCGTGCTGCGGGCATGCAGATACTGGGCGCGGTCGATGAAGTCGTGGGGATCGAGGAGCACCTGCGCACCGACGAGCCCATGCCGCGCCAGCTCCTGGTTGTAGACCTCGACCAGCCGACTCTGCCCCGCTGCCGAGATCGCCTGCAGCGTCTGCATGTCCGTCGGTCGACTCGCCAGACCCAGCGCCGCCACGCCGGCGGCGACCGCACCAGAGGACACGATGACGACCTCGTGCCCGTCCGCCCGCAGCCCGGCGACTTCGTCGGACAGCTTGGCGACGGCACCGCGGTCGATCACGCCGGACGCGTCCGTGATGGACGCCGTCCCGATCTTCGCTACGACCCGCACCGCGTCCTCAGAGATCCGGTGAATATTCGAAGCTGAACTCGCCGATCCAGATCACGTCGCCCTCTTTGGCCCCGGCCTTCGACAGCATCTTCGGAACGCCGAGGCGCTCGAGCCGGTAGTCGATGTACGACAGGGCCTCGGGAGTGGTGACGTCGTTGAGTGCGACGACGCGCTCGACATCGCGACCGAGGAGCCGGAACTCGCCATCAGCGACGCGCTCGACAGCGGCACCACTGGCCTCGGGGCGAAGGACGACAACGCCCTCCTCCCACTCGGTGGCCTGGCGGACGTCGTGCACCCGCTGAGCGAGCTGACCGACGACATCGGGAACGCCCTGCCCGGTCACCGACGACATGATCATTCCATCCCAGCCGGTCGCGGCGAGTTCGTCGGGCTGGACGACATCGGCCTTGGTGCCGACCGAGAGTCGCGGGCGGTCGAGCAGATCGGGCCGATACGCACCCAGCTCGCGCAACAGAATCTCTTCCTGTTCGACGGGCCCGACACCGTCGAGCGGTGCGAGGTCGAGCAGCAGACACAACACGCGGGCACGTTCGACGTGGCGGAGGAACTGGTGGCCCAGCCCCTTGCCCTCGCTCGCACCCTCGATCAGGCCCGGGATGTCAGCGACGACGAAGTCGGTGTCCTCGTCGAGGCTGACGACGCCCAGGTTGGGCTCGAGTGTCGTGAACGGGTAGTTCGCGATCTTCGGCTTCGCCGCGGAGATGACACTGATGAAGGTCGACTTGCCGGCGTTCGGGAATCCGACGAGGGCCACGTCGGCCATCAATCGCAGCTCGAGCTTGAGCCAGCGTTCCTCGCCGTGCTCCCCCTGCTCGGCGAAGCTCGGTGCCCGACGCTTGTTCGAGAGGAACTTGGCGTTGCCACGCCCGCCTCGGCCTCCAGCAGCCGACAACCAGCGGTCCCCGTGGTTCACGAGTTCGGCCAGGACGTCACCGGTGTACATGTCGAACACGACGGTGCCCATGGGAACGGCGATCTCGAGCGATTCGCCTCGCCGACCGTGCAGGTCCTTGCCCTTGCCGTGCACGCCGTCCCCGGCGCGACGATGCGGGTGGTCTCGGAACGCGAGCAGCGACGACACGTTGTGGTCGGCGACGAGCCAGACGTTGCCGCCGTTGCCACCGTCGCCGCCGTTCGGTCCGCCCATGACGACGGGCCCCTCACGCCGGAAGCTGACGCAGCCCGCGCCGCCATCACCACCGCGAACGTTCAGTTGGCACTCGTCGACGAACTGCGACTGCGACATTTCCTGAAGGCTAACGCCGCCGACCGACGGCCATCTCGTATCGTTTCGTACATGGCCGAGCCCCCGTTCCCGGATCACGCTGCGGAACGCGCCGAGCGATGGGCCTCGACCATGACCGGCAACGGTTCCGACGACATCGTGGTCGCGCACGCCGACTCCTTCGCGACGGTGGGCGACGCGGTCGTCCGCAACCGTGAGACACGCGAATCGGTCGAGGCCGACACGTTGGCGACCAACGCGACCCGCGCCACCGGTGCCGGCAATCGAGCGATCGACGAAGAGCCCGACCCGTTCCGCACCTGCTTCGAACGCGATCGCGACCGCATCCTGCACGATTCGTCGTTCCGGCGCCTCGCCGGCAAGACCCAGGTGTTCGTGTTCCCCGACGACCACCAACGCACCCGGATGACCCACGCGCTCGAGGTCGCACAGGTCGCACGATCGATCGCCGATGCCCTCAGCCTCAACGTGCCGCTCGTCGAGGCGATGGCGATCGGCCACGACTGCGGTCACGGCCCGGGTGGTCACGCCAGCGAGGACGCGCTCGCACCGTTCCTCGATGGTGGGTTCGACCACGCCCCATGGGGCGCCGACGTCACGCTGCAGCCGTTGAACCTGTGCGCGGAGACGCTCGACGGCATTCGCAATCACTCGTGGAGCCTCCCTGCGCCGCAGACGCCCGAAGGTGAGGTCGTGTCGTGGGCCGACCGCATCGCGTACGTGTGCCACGACTTCGAAGATGCCGTCGCCGCCGGGATCGTGAGCGACGACATGCTGCCCGGAGTCGTCGCCGAACGATGCGGCCGCGACCGATCGAGCCAGCTCGGCACCTTCGTGCGAGCGACGATCAGCGCCACCGTCGCCACCGGGCGCATCGGCATGCTCCCCGACATCGCCGAAGCGCTCGCCGAATTCCGGCGCTTCAACTACGAGCGCGTCTACCTGCGACCCGCCAGTCAGCGTCAGGGAGCTGCCGTCGTCTCGCTGCTCCGCGCGCTGGTGGAGCACTACTCGGACCGACCGCACGTCATTCCGCGCCAGACGATCGCGGTGGCACTCGGGCATCAACCCGACGGCCTCGATGCAGGAAGCCCGGAAGCGCTTCGGGCCTCGGTGGCCTACGTGGCCGGCATGACCGACCGGTTCGCCTGCCAACAGGGCCTGTCCCAGCTGTCGTGGGACCCGGCGAAACTCCCCAAGGGCATCGGCGTCTGACTCACCGGTCCCGTTCGAGGTAGGCGCTCACCGCGTCGTCCACCTCGAGGTGGATGCCGTCGCCGGCCAGTCGATCCTCGATGCCGCCGACGGCGAGATCCCGACGGATCTCGGTCCGAACCCGCGCCAGCTCGAGGCCCACGCCGCGCCGGTCGAGATCATCGAGCAGCTCGTTGAGCACCTGGACACCCGTCGCGTCCACGTCGTGCACCGACTCCATGTCGAACACGACCGTGTTCGCCTCCGCTGTGGCCACCGCCGCGAGGACGCCTCCGTGCAGTGCCGGCGCGTTGGCGAAGAAGAGTGCTGCGTCGAAACGGAACACGACCAGCCCGGGGAACGTCGCAGCATCGGGATGATCGGCGACGTCGCGATAGGTGTCGGTACCAGGAACCCGTCCGAGCACCGCGGTGTGCGGCGAGGCGGCGCGGAGCACCACGAGCAGCAGGGACACGCCGATCGCGATGACGATGCCGGCCAACATGCCGACCGCGAGCACCGCGACGACCGTTGCCACCGCGGTCCAGAACTCGCTGCGGCGATATCGCCACAACGCACGGAGCTCGGTCGGGTCGAGCAGACCGATCCCGGCGACGACGACGATCGCCGCCAACGTCGCCGTCGGCAAGTAGTCGAACACCGGCGCCAGCAGCAGCAGCGTCAGCACCACGAAGGCCGACGCCACCAGGTTCGCCATCTGGGTGCGGGCGCCGGCGTCGGCGAGCACGAAGCTGCGCGACTGGCTGCCATTGACCGGAAACGATCCGAAGAGTCCGGCGCTCACATTGGCGGCACCCACACCGAAGAACTCACGGTCGGCATCGATCTTGTCCGGGGTTCCCTGCGCGAGTGAACGCGCGGTCAACACGCTGTCGGGGTACACGAGCAGCGCGACCGCCACCGCGGGTCCTGCGAGCCCGACGATGTCAGACCATCCGACGTCGGGGATGCCCGGCACGGGAAGGCCCCGCTCGAACTCCCCGACCACCGCAACGTCGATGTCGAACACAGCGACCAGGACCATGCTCCCCACCACCGACACGAGTGCCCCGGGGAGCGAGGGGGCCCATCGGCGCATCGCGATCACGACGACCAGCGTCACCACCCCGAAGACCACGCTCGACGACTGACGCTGATCCAGGTTCCGGACGACCGCCCCCACCTCGGTGAGAAAGGGCCCGGCATCGGCCGACACCCCGAGCAGGCCCTCCAATTGGCTGGTCACGATCAGGACGCCCGAACCGATCACATAGCCAGCGAGCACCGGGCGCGAGAGGAAGTCCGCCACCCGCCCGAGCCGCAGGAACCCGCCGACCAGCAGCACCAACCCGACCATGAGCGCCATCACCGCGGTGAGCTCGACGTACTCCGCCGACCCCGGCGCGACCCGTCCTGCCATGATCGTCGCCACCATGATCGCCACGGTCGACTCGGCGCCGACGTTCAGATGGCGCGACGACCCCCACAGCCAGTACACGAGCATCGACGCGACCGCCGCGTACAGCCCGACGACGGGCGGCAGGCCGGCGAGCACCGCGAAGCCGAGCGACTGCGGGACGAGCATCGCCCACACCGTGATGCCGGCGAGCACATCGGCACGCAACCACCCACGGCGATACCCCGCGAGCATCTGCACGCCAGGGACCGGAACTCGCGACATCCGACTCACCTGCCGTGCACCCACGCTCCCTCGACGAAACGTGCCCCGTCGGCGCCCACCACGGTCAACGACAGGGTGATCATGCTGGCCAGAGATCCCCGGCCGTCCATCAGCATCGCCGACACGTTAGACGGGGCACCCACCGGAGTCGCATAGGGTGGCGCCGCCATGGCCGACCGACTCGACATTCGCACACTCGTTCGCCCGGATGCTCGTCCGCGGCTCTCCCAGATTCTCGGCCGTGGCCTCGTGGTCATCGTCTCCAATGCCGTCGCACTGTCGGTGCTCGCGGCCTTGCTCGACGGCTTCGACCTCGACGGTGCCGGAACGGCGCTGCTCGCTGGAGCGGTGATCGGGGTGCTCAACGCCGTCGTCTGGCCGGCCATCGCGTTCCTGGTCGTCCCCCTCTCGGTCCTGACGCTCGGCCTCGGCGCCATCGTGATCAACGCGCTGGTCGTCGGGTTGGCACTCGACTCGATTCCCGGGGTCTGGCTCGACGGCTTCTTCGAAGCGGTGGTGGTCACGGTTGGACTGACTCTGGTCACCACGATCGTCACCGGCCTGCTGGCGATCGACGACGACGCCTGGTTCGACCAACGCATGGCGAATCGAGCGCGCCGTCGCAGGAAACAGACGTCCCCGACGGACGTGCCCGGCATCGTCTTCGTCCAGATCGACGGGCTCGCCGAGACCGTGTTGCGACGATCGCTCGCCTCCGGCGACGCGCCGACGTTGCACCGCTGGCTCCAGGACGGCAGCCACCGACTCGTCGGCTGGGAAACGCAGTGGTCGTCGCAGACCGGCGTGTCCC
>JBAWHL010000237.1:0-3021 GCA_049593815.1 Ilumatobacteraceae bacterium
GTATCCGACTCTCGGGCGGCAACGCCGAGTGGTATCGCAACCGCTTCATCCAGACCCCGAACATCACCGATCCGCAGGGCGATCCGATGGCGACCATGGGTGACATGACGCGCGGTACGGGAAACACCCACGTCATGCCGCACAACGGCGAGCTGCTGTGCCTCGAGGAGGGCCACTGGCCCTGGCGTCTCGACAGCGGACTCAACACGCTCGGCCCGCAGAACTACGGCGGCGCGCTCACCACCTCGATGACCGCCCACCCGAAGGTGTGCCCGGTCACCGGTGAGCTCATCGCCTTCAGCTACCTGAGCGCCGAGCCGCCGTTCCTGAACTACATCCGGATCAGCGCCGATGGCGTCCTCCAGCAACTCGAGGGCATCGACATCCCGAACATGGTGATGATGCACGACTTCAACGTCACCGAGCACCATGTCGTCTTCATGGACCTGCCGGTCTGCTTCGACCTCTCGATGCTCGAGAACGGATTCCCGTTCAAGTTCAACCGCGACGCCGGTGCGCGGCTCGGCGTGATGCCCCGCAACGGGACCAACGCCGACGTGCGCTGGTTCGAGATCGACCCGTGCTACGTGTTCCACGCCGTCAACGCCCACGAGGTCGGCAACACGATCGTCCTCCACGTGTCGCGCCAACCCGAGGCGTTCGGCACGAGCAACGACGACTACGCCGAGGTCGGGCGCCTCTGGCGCTGGACGATCGACCTGGACGCAGGCACGGTCACCGAGACCCAGATCGACGACCGTCCCGGCGATTTCGGTCGGATCGACGACCGGCGGATCGGCCTCGATGCTCGCTACGGCTATCTGATGGCGATGGCAGGCGAAGGCAACGCCGAGGAGCCCGTCTACGGGTCGGCGTTCTGGAAGTACGACCTGCAGACGGGTTCGTGTGTCGAGCATCATCTCGGCGACGGCGTCCGCGGTGCCGAGCCGGTCTTCGCTCCGGCGTCACCGGATGCGGGCGAGGACGAAGGGTGGGTCATCAGCCTGTCCCACGACACCGTGTCGGGGGAGTCGCGCCTGGTGATCATCGACGCGCAGGACTTCTCTGCAGCTCCGGTCGCCACCGTCCACCTGCCACGCCGCATCCCGTACGGGGCGCACGGCAGCTGGGTCCCCGACGCTGTCGTCTCGTGAACGCGTCATCATCACCATCGTCGAAGCACCGAGGCCCCACCGTGAAGAGTCACCGCCACCCACGCACCGCGATCCTGCTCGCAGCCGTCACCCTGTTCGCTGCCTCGTGCGGCGGCGGATCAGACGACACGTCCAACGGGTCGGCATCGACCGATGGCCCCGACGCGAGCGCAGAGCCCGATACGACGGACCCTGCACCCGACGTCACCAACGGTGACGGGACCACGGCGCCGGACACCGACGACACGGCGGGCGGCGACGACGGGGGGAGCGGCGACGAGGGATTTGCTGCGCTCGGTCCACCCAGCGGCGAACCGATCGTGATCGGCATGGTCAACACCGAGGGCACACCGGGGCTCGACTTCCCGGAGATGCGGACCGACACCGACCTCGCGGTCGACTATCTCAACGAGCACGGTGGTCTCGGTGGTCGTCCAGTGCAGCTCGAACACTGTGCATCGTCGGGATCGCCCGAGACGTCGCAGGCCTGTGCGCAGGAGCTGAGTGGCAAGGGCGTCGAATTGACGATGCTCGGGCTCGATCTCTTTCCCGGCTACGACACGTTCGCGGCCGCCGACATCCCGGTCGTCGGGGCGCTCCCGATCCTGCCCGCCGACTACACCGCCGATGCGCTGTTCATGACCGGCGGCAACCTCACGACGATGGGTGCGATCGTGGCGCTCACCGTCGAGCACTTCGGGGCGTCCTCGGTCGGGATCATCAGCGCCGACAACGCAGGCGCCAACGGGTCCGAGCAGGCACTGACCGCAGCGCTCGACAAGGCCGGTGTCACCCACAAGTCGGTCAAGGGCGGCGACAACGAGACCGACGCCGGCTTTCAAGGGTTGATCCGCGAGGCCAACAGCGACGACCCCGACGTGCTGGTGTCGCTCTACTCCGACGCCGGCTGCATCGGTGCCATGCGTGGTCGCGTCTCGCTCGGTATCGACACCCCGGTGATCTCGACAGCAATCTGTGGAAGTGGTGAGGTCATCGACGTGGTCGGCGACGACGCCCTCGGTTGGAGCTTCGTCGGTGTCGGTGGCCCGACGGACACGCCCGACGCCGATGCGATGGCCGTCCTGATCGAACCCGCCTACGGCGACGCCTCGAGCTCATCACTCGGCCTCGGTGCGCTGGGCATCAACAACCTGATGTCGCTCGCCAAGGTCGCCAACAGCGTCGCCGCCGCTGGGGGCGAGGTCACGGGCGCATCGATCTACGAGCACCTGGCCACCGCCACCGATCAGGTCGACTTCCTCAACGGCAGCCCGCTCGGGTGTGGCACCGCTGCGGCCTACCCGAGTGTCTGCAGCTTCTACTTCCCGATCGGCGAGTACGTGGCCGGCGGCGAGATCCAGGTGATCCCCGGATTCGAAGCGGTGTCGGTCATCGACTACCTGCCGTGATGTCGTCGGTCGACGCCCCCTCGTGATCGGCATGTCGATGTCGCGGCGGAGCGTCGCGTGAGCGACTACCTGTTCTTCCTGCTGCTCGGGTCGGCGGCCGGAGCGATCATCGCGATGTTCGGACTCGGGTTGCTGATCACCCACCAGGGCGCAGGCATCGTCAACTTCGCCTACGGAGCGATGGCCACGTGGGCGGGGTACGTCTACGCCGACCTGCGCCGCGGGGCCTACCCGTTTCCGATCCCCGGTCTGCCCGAGCGATACCACTTCGCCGCCGACGTCGGTTTCTGGCCGGCGATGATGCTCGCGATGCTCACGGCCGGCGTCCTGAGCCTTGTGGTGTACGCGGTCGTGTTCCGACCCTTGGCGCATGCGCCGGCGCTCGCCAACGTCGTGGCGAGCATCGGTCTGCTGATCGTCTTCATCGCGCTGATCGATCAACGCTTTCCCGACAACGC
>JBAWHL010000238.1:0-15918 GCA_049593815.1 Ilumatobacteraceae bacterium
GAGGTCAAGGATCGCCGCACCGGCGACCGCGTCGACGTCCCCCTCGCGGACGTCGTCGCCCACCTCGTCGCCGCCTGCCGCTCCTGACCCCACTGCACCGAACACCCCGAACACCCCGAACACCCCGAACACCCCGAAAAATGTGCCGTTCGTCGCGCTGAGCGACACGAGCGGCACACATTTCGGGATTCGCTGGGACGCAACGTCGGAAATGTGCGGATTTCGTTGCGCTGGGCGCAACGACCAACACATTTTTCGGAAGAGGGGGTGGGGCGGTGGGTGCCGCGGCGGGGGCGTCAGGAGTGGCGGAGGAGGCCTTGGTCGATGACGACGCGTTCGGTGGCGGGGTCGGCGGGATCGACGGCGCTCGTGGTGAACACCGTTTCGCCGTCGCCGGCCGACCACATCTTGATGGTCAAGGTGTCACCCGGAAGCACGGGCGCAGCGAAACGAGCTTCGATGTGGCCGAAGCGCGCCGGATCGCTGCCACACACCGAGTGCAGCAGGGCCCGGCCGGTGAACCCGTAGCTGCACAGCCCGTGCAGGATCGGACGGTCGAAGCCGCCGATCGCCGCGAACGCCGGGTCGGTGTGCAGCGGGTTGCGGTCCCCCGACAGGCGGTAGACGAATGCCTGGTCGCGCGATGTCGAGTACGTGACCACGTGATCGGGGCCGGTCTCGGGCGGGACGTTCCTCGGGCCCGAGGGACCACGGTCGCCACCCCAGCCGCCCTCACCGCGGATGAACGCCGATGATCGCGTCGTGAACAGCGGCGCGCCGTCGAGCGTCGCCGTCGACTCCGTCACCACGACAGCGGCACTCCCCTTGTCGTACATCGCGACGAGTTCGCTCTGGATCTGCGCTGTTCCCGCCACCGGGATCGGCCGATGCAGGGTGACGGCCTGCTGACCGTGGACCAGCAACGCTGGGTTGAACGTGCCGATGTTGCCCATCGCGGAGCCGCGGCCCCACCCGATCACGACGGGGAAGGTCGGAAAGACCTGCTGCTCGACGTCCTTGGTGTTCTCGGTGGTGAAGGCCAACTCATCGCCACCCGCGCCGATGCCCACGGCGTAGATCAGTGCGTCCTTGGAGGTCCAACTCGCTTCGACCGGATCACTCTTGGATCCGACGGCTTCGGGATTCAACGGCATGTCATCTCACTTTCGTTCAGGTGTTCGCGGGTGCGGAGTTCAGGTGTTGAGCATCGTCTGGGGCCAGGCGCCGGTCTCTCCGCTCATGCCGGAGTTGGCGCGGGCCTTCGACAGCAGGTCGGCGACGATCGGGCCGATCTCGGTCGGGTCGTCGACGGGCGTCGTCGACGGACCACGGACCCACCCCTCGGCGACGGCGAGCACCTGGCCGGATGCCTCGAAGACGCGTCCGGTGACATCGGCGGACTCGGGAGAGCACAGCCACGTCACGATCGGTGCGATCCAGTGCGGGGCGCGTGCCTCACGGTCCTCGTCCGTCTCGGGGGCGGGCCCGAGCCCTTCGGTCATGCGGGTGAGCGCGACCGGGCCGACGGCGTTCACCGTGACGCCGTAGCGGGCGACCTCGAGGGCCACGATGTTCGTGAACGCGGCGATGCCGGCCTTCGCTGCGCCGTAGTTCGCCTGGCCGGGATTGCCGTAGATGCCAGACACCGATGTCGTGTTGACGATGCGACCACTCACGGGCTCGCCCGCCTTGGCTCGTTCACGCCAGTACGCGACCGCCCAACGCGAGGGAGCGAACGTCCCCTTGAGGTGCACGTTGATGACCGAGTCCCACTCCTCCTCGGTCATGTTCGCGAGCACGCGGTCGCGCAGGATGCCGGCGTTGTTGACCAGTGCATGGAGATCGCCGAACGTCTCGATCGCGGTGTTGATCATCCGCTGGGCACCTTCCCAGTCCGCGACGTTGTCGCCGTTGGCGACCGCCTCGCCGCCCATGGCCGTGATCTCGTCGACGACCTGCTGCGCCGGGGACGTGTCGCCACCGGACCCGTCGACGTTGCCGCCGAGATCGTTCACCACGACCTTCGCGCCCTGCCTGGCCAGACTCAGCGCGTGTTCGCGGCCGATCCCGCGTCCAGCGCCCGTCACGATGGCCACTCGGCCTGCACACAGTCCACTCATCTTGATTCCCTCTCGTGACAGCCCGCACTGCGCCGGTCGCAGCACCCCTCGGCTCTGACCACGGCATCGTAGAGTGACCGTCGTGTGTGATTGCCAGCGGACGAGGCGCGAACTACTGGCTGGCGCGCTTGCACTCGGACTGAGCGCGTGTGCGGCGTCGACGCTTCCCCAACTCCCGGACGTCGCACGCCAGGCCGCCGTCGAAGTGGCGCCCGGAGTCCGCATCCATCCACGTGCAGACTGGGACGGCGGAGAGGCCCGCTACCAGCCGAAGCGCGCGATGGCCGCCGAGGACGTGCGGTTCCTGCTCGTGCACCACACCGCCTCGAGCAACCACGTCCCCGATCCCCGCGTCGTGATCCGGCAGACGTTCGCCTACCAGACCAGTGCGAGCAAGGGCTGGCCGGACATCTGCTATCACTTCATGATCGGGCCGGACGGTTCCATCTGGGAGACCCGGGCGGGGTCGCTCGCCGGCCCCGTGGTCGCCGACGCGTCGGGCGGCAACCAGGGCTACGCCCAGCTCGTCTGCCTGCTCGGCGACTTCACGTCGCAGGCGCCGACGGCCGCCGCACAGGACTCCCTGATGCGGATGCTCCTCTGGCTCGCTGACCGATACGGCATCGACACCGATCCCGCAGCAACGGTCACGTTCACCTCGCGAGGTTCGGACAAGTTTCGCCGCGGCACCTCGATCACCACTCCGACGATCTCGGGTCACCGCGACGTCACGTACACCGCGTGCCCCGGCAACCTCGGGTACACGCTGCTCGGCGGTTGGCGCAGCCGGGTGCACGCGACGCGACTCATGCGCAACGACCCCGGTCCCATCAAGCGGGCTGTCCGTCTCGGTGTCCATCTCACCTGAGCTCACGGTGTCTCCGGGCTGGTCCGGGTGCGGGCTCGACGCTCGTAGCCTGCACGACCTATGAGCGAGGACCTGACCACGGCGACCGAACGGATCGTCGCTGACGTCGTCATCGTCGGGCTCGGCCCCGCAGGCACCGCGGCCGCCATCGAACTGCGTCGCGCCGGACGGTCGGTCGTCGGCATCGACAAGGCCGTGTTCCCGCGAGACAAGTGCTGCGGTGACGGACTGACCACGCTCGCCCTGCGCGAACTCGAACATCTCGGGCTCCAACCGTCGTCGGTCAGCGACTGGTTCGACGTCCCGAGCGCAGCGTTGCGTTCCCCGAGCGGTCGGGAGGTCGTCGTGCCGCTGCCCGACACGGGCAAGTACGCCGCCGTCGCTCCCCGCCTCCAACTCGACAATGCGCTCGTCGAACTCGCCCGTGACAGCGGCGCAGACATCCGCGATGGCCACGCCTTCCGGTCACTCACCCAGCACGACGAGCACATCACGGTGTCCGCCGAGGGACTCGACATCGACGCCCGCTACGTGATCGCCGCGGATGGCATGTGGAGCCCGGTCCGCAAGGCCACCGGGGTCAACGAGCCCGGATACCTCGGCGAGTGGCACGGATTCCGGCAGTACGCAGGAAACGTGACCGGTCCCGCCAGCACCCAGCTCTACGTGTGGTTCGAGCCCGACCTGGTCCCTGGGTATGCGTGGTCGTTCCCGCTACCGAACGGACGCGTGAACATCGGGTTCGGAGTGCTCCGCGACGGCGAGCGCAAGATCCAGGACATGAAGGCGCTGTGGACCGATCTGCTGCAGCGTCCGCACATCGTCGACGCGCTCGGCACCGGCTTCGAACTCGAGGATCGCCACACGGCCTGGCCGATTCCCGCTCGCGTCGACGCGGCCACGCTGGCCACGGGTCGTGTGCTGTTCACCGGCGACGCGGCGATGGCCACCGACGTCATGACCGGCGAAGGCATCGGCCAGGCGCTGCTCACCGGTCGTCTGGCGGCCGAGGCGGTCATCGCCGCGGGTGCTCTGCAACCGCGCGATGCCGAGAACATCTACCGAGCCGAGGTCCGGCACCACCTGGTCGCCGACCATCGGATGTCGGCCCGACTCGGCGCGGTGCTCACGTCGTCCTGGGGCGCACGCGGCGCCATCCGGGTGGTGGGATCCAGCGGCGACTGGGGACGGCGCAACTTCGCCCGGTGGATGTTCGAGGACGAACCGCGAGCGCTGCTGCTGACCCCCGACCGGTGGCACCGCAGGATGCTGGCGCGCCCCGGCGCCTACGCCACGCCGCCCGCCGACCCCGCCGCCTTGGTGTAGACGGCCTCGTACGACCGCAGCTCGAAGCCCAGCGAGGTGTAGAGCTGGAACGCCCCGCCGGGATTGTTCGTGTCGACCCCCAGCGCCGCCTCGGTCATGCCGCGTTCGCGCAGTGCCTCGAGGCTCATGGCGAGGAGCGCCCCGGCGACGCCTCGGTTGCGCCAGTCACGATGCGTCGAGATCTCCTCGGTGTATCCGCGCAGGTAGCCGCGCTCGGCGTTCTCCAGTGGGCTGATGTAGGTCTTGACCTGCCCGACGACGGTGTCGCCCGACCAGGCCACCCTCCACAGGGAGATGTCGAGGTCGGGGTGGGCCTCCGTCTCTGCGTAGTCGGATTCGGTCGGCTCCCGGAAGTCCCACTCGCCGCGGAACGCCTCCCAGTGGGCTTCGAGAACCTGGCGCACCTGTGACTCGGTGACCGCTCGGACCTCGACGCCGTCGGGCAAGGGGCGTGCGGGGATGTCGTCGAGGTGCGGGCGAACAAGCGCGGCGCCCCATTCGGTCGCCGTGTACCCCGCGGCTTCCAGCCAGGCCGACTCGCCTTCGGCTTCTCGCCCGGGCCCGGGGTGGCTCGCGTACGCCCGGTAGCGCGAGTCGCCCGTGGCGTGCAGGAGCAGGTGCGCTTCGCTCCCCGAGACCAGTGCATCGAACAGCGGAGCGGCAACGTGCGATGGAAGGGTCGGGGTGAACACGATCAGGTCGCGCGTGCCGGTACCGAGATCTTCGAACGATGTCCGGCTGTAGGCGACGACGCCAGCGTCGGGATGCTCGACGAGTGCGATGTCGGTGGTCGGGTCGCAGTCGCGCAGGTTGGCGTAGGTGACGTCCATCTCCGCGACCGTCGGCATCTCCGAAATCCCCGCGTGCTCGCGGGCCGCGGCGAGCACCCGTTGCATCGCACCGTGGTCCGCCGGTCCGTCATACGCCCGCGCCCGATACGGAGCGGGCAGCGCGAGGTGCTCGGCGAGGTGCATGTGGCAACAGTAGGACGAGCACGGGTCGCGCGACGCCTGAGTTCCGATTCCCGGCCGGGTCGGCTCAGGCGTCCGGTTCAGGCGTCGGGCTCGGCGTCGCCCATCCGCGACGGGGGTGGCGCCCAGTAGTCGACGTCGTCCACGGTGCCGGCGATGCCGTCTCGGTCGATGTCACCGGGATCGCCGGGACTCTCGGACACGTCGACGACGTCGTCGTCCCTCGGCGGTGCCTCGTAGATGTCGCGCAGTGCCAGCATCGCCCCTGCAGCGGCGGCACCGAGCAGCCCGCCCTTGCGCCGACCGGCTTCGATCGCGGACAGCCGGCGCGCCGCCGCACGCTCTTCCGACTCGATCGCCTCGACGTCGATGTCGAGCTCCACCTCAGCGTCCAGCGCGGCGTCGAGTTCGGCCTCTCGAGCGTCAGGATCGGGTGAATCGGCCATTGCTCAACTCTATGAGAAGTAGGTGAGAGCTTCCCGACACGGTGTTCGCCGACGGGCCGGCACGGCTACCGTCACGCAGGAATGAGCGAGCCCGACATCCCCCACCCGACCGTCCCACCGCAGGCCGCCGGCGCCCCGACCGCTCCGGTCGGCGCTGCCGATGACCGCCAGACCGCGGAGACGTTCGAGAAGATCTTCTTCGAGTTGCGCAAGGTGATGGTCGGCCAGACCCGGCTGCTGGAGCGCCTCCTCGTCGGTGTCTTGTGTCGTGGACACTGCCTGCTCGAATCGGTGCCGGGCCTGGCCAAGACGCTCGCGGCCGAGACCCTGGCCGACGTCGTCGGCGGGTCCTTCTCCCGTATCCAGTTCACGCCAGATCTGTTGCCGTCCGACATCACGGGCACGCGCATCTACCGCGGCAGCACCGAGTCCTTCGACGTCGAATTCGGCCCCGTGTTCGTCAACTTCCTGCTGACCGACGAGATCAACCGCGCACCGGCGAAGGTCCAGTCGGCGCTGCTCGAAGTGATGGCCGAACAGCAGGTGACGATCGGCGGCGTGACCCATCCGGTGCCGAATCCGTTCTTCGTCGTCGCCACCCAGAACCCGATCGAGTCCGAGGGCGTGTACCAGCTGCCCGACGCGCAGCGCGACCGATTCATGATGAAGATCGTCCTCGACTACCCGACGGCGGACGAGGAGATGACGATCCTCGACCGGATGAGCATCAGCGCGCCGGTACCGACACAGGTGATCACGCTCGACGAACTGATCGCGCTCCAGCAGCGTGCCGACACCGTGTTCGTCGACCGATCCGTGTCGCAGTACGCCGTCGACCTCGTGCAGTGCACGCGCACTCCCGACCGATTCGGTCTCGGCGACCTGTCGACCGTGATCGGTCTCGGAGCGAGCCCGCGTGCGTCGCTCAACCTCGTGCGGGGCGCCCGAGCGCTGGCGATGATGCGCGGTCGTTCCTACACGACTCCCCAGGACGTGTTCGACCTCGCTCCCGAGGTGCTGCGCCACCGGCTCCTGTTGACCTATGACGCGCTCGCCCGCGACATCACCACCGACCACGTCGTCCAGCGGATCCTCGCGACGGTCCCCGCAACATGGGTGTCGCCGAAGCCGAACGACACAGTCCATTCCGGCCCGACGAGTTGACGATGTCGGCACTCGGGCCTGCGAGCGTGTCGCCGAGTGCGGCCGCAGCCGCATCTGGATTCGGGACACCCGCTCCTGGCACCGCGACCGGTTGGGCGGCTGGCCCTCCGACCGAGACGGTCGCGGAGCTCCTGCGCACCATGGAGCTGACGATCAACGGACGACTCGACGGTGTCCTGCACGGCAACCACCAAGGGTTGACCCCGGGTCACGGTTCCGAACCCGGCGAGTCGCGCATGTATCAGCCGGGGGACGATGTCCGCCGCATCGACTGGAACATCACCGCTCGGACCCAGCAGACCCACGTACGCGAACAGATCGCGGACCGCGACCTCACCGCCTGGCTCGTCGTCGACGTCTCCGCGACGATGCAGTTCGGCACCGTGACCAACGACAAGGCCCACACCGCCATGGCGGCCGCGGCGTGTGTCGGCTTCCTGACCGCCCGCAACCAGAATCGCCTCGGCGCCGTGCTCGTCGCCGGCCCCTCGATCCACGTGATGCCGCCGCGTTCCGGCGCCAACCAGGTCCGTGCCGTCCTCTCGCTGCTGAGCGCTCCGCCGACATCGGAAGGGCTCGGGCGGGCAGACCTCGTCGGAGCGCTCGATCGGGTCGGGGCGATCGCCAACCGGCGCGGCTTCGTCGCGGTGATCAGCGACTTCCACGGCGACGAGTGGCAGCCGGCCCTCGCCCGGCTCAGCATGCGACACGATCTCCTCGCGATCACCGTGCACGACCCACGCGAGTACGACGTGCCACCGATCGGTCTCGTCACGGTGGCCGATCCGGCCACCGGAACGACACGCGAGGTCAGGGTCACGGCCAAGGTGCAGGCACGCTTCGCTGCCGCCGCGACCGAGGAGCGACACCGGCGCACCGATGCGCTCGGCAGGTCGCGTGCCGACGTGATCGAGCTGTCCACCGACGGTGACTGGCTCGGCGAGATCGTCCAGCACACCCAGCGACGACGAGTGCAAGCCGTGCGCGGCGACGGGGTGAAGCGATGAGTACCGACTTCCTCGCCGGTGGCCGACTGTGGCTGCTGCTGATCGTCGTCGCTCTTGCCGGCGTGTACGTCGCCGTGCTGCTGTGGCGCCACACCGCAACCGTGCGGTTCACCCAGGTCGACCTCCTCGACAAGGTTGCACCATCGCGCCCGCGCTGGCGCCGACACGTCGTCGCTGCCCTCCAGCTGCTCGGCCTCGCCGCCGCGGTGGTCGCCATCGCCCGACCGGTCGAACGGTCGACCGAGACGACGAAGAGCGACGGCCGCATCCTGGTGTTGTTCGACGTGTCGTTGTCGATGGCGGCCGACGATGTCGACCCGACACGATTCGTCGCGGCCCAGGAAGCCGCCCGCGACTTCGTCGACGAGGTCGACGACGGTGTCGAGGTCGGCCTGGTCTCGTTCTCCGGTGCGGTCAACGTCGAGGTCAACCCGACGCTCGACCGAAACGCGATGGAACGCGGGATCGACGGGCTCGAGCTCGACGAATCGACAGCGATCGGCGACGCGCTCGCGGCCGGCTCGCGGCTGCTCGTGAACTCCGCGGACCCCGACGCCGATCCGGACAAGGCGCCCGGCGTGATGGTGTTGTTGAGCGACGGCGAGACGACGGTGGGCCAGTTGACATCCGACGGCGCCCAGGACGCTGCCGATGCCGGCATCCCCGTCTACACGATCGCGTTCGGCACACCCGGCGGGCAGATCGTCGATCCGGAGACCGGCCAGATCGTGCCGGTACCCGTGCGACCCGCCGACCTCGAACTCGTCGCCGAGGCGACGGGCGGCGAGTCCTTCGAGGCGCAGACCGGTGACGAACTCGCCAGCGCCTACGACCAGATCGCCGACTCCCTCGGTGAGACGATCGGCGAACCGATCGAGATCGTCAAGGAACTGACCTGGCAGTGGGCACTCGTGTCGTTCCTGCTCCTCGCCACCGCCTGGGCCCTCAGCCTCTGGTGGCTTCGCGGCATGGTCTGAGCGCGATCTCCCCGCCCGTTCGGGTGTGATACTCGCGAGATGCTCGGCACCACTTCGCAGCAGCTCCTCGAGGCCATTCGGGCCGAATGCGGCAACGATCGCATCGAGTGGGCGGCCGAACCAACGGTGCTCGCGGGCGGCTTCTCGAGCCAGATGTGGCTCCTCGAGATCATCGGCGACGACCGACTCGCGGGTGCCCTCGTCGGACGCGTCCTCCCGGGAGCTGAGATCGCTCCACGGGAGGTCGCCGTCCAGACGCATCTCGCCTCCGCCGGATTCGCGACTCCAGCGGTCCGGCTGTCGGGCGCACCCGGTCGTCATCTGGATCACCCGTGGATGGTGATGGACCGCGTCGTGGGCACACCGTTGCTCGCTGGCCTCTCGGGCCTGTCTGCGCTCGCCCGACTCCCCGACCTCGCGCGGACCGTCCCGGACACGCTCGCCGGCTGTGCTGCATCGCTGCATTCGTACGATCCCGACCCCCTCACGGAGTCGTTCGGGCTGGGCGACGATGTCCTGGACTTCCTGACCCAGATGCGTGACCGCATGGTCGCGAACGACCGAACGGACCTGGTCGCTCTCGCGGACGACCTACTCGCCACGCGGCCGAACTCCGACCGCGTCGTGATCTGTCATGGCGACCTCCACCCGTTCAACGTGCTCACGGGTCCAGCGGGTGCCACGGTGATCGACTGGACCACCGCCAGACGAGCCGATCCCACGTTCGACCTGG
The DNA here is from genome assembly GCA_049593815.1 of Ilumatobacteraceae bacterium. Taxonomy (GTDB): domain Bacteria; phylum Actinomycetota; class Acidimicrobiia; order Acidimicrobiales; family Ilumatobacteraceae; genus Sva-07. Next base: position 9,613 of record JBAWHL010000238.1, read on the forward strand.
CGTTCACCAATCTGCTCCTCACGCACCCTCCGCTCAGGACTCCACGAGCGCTCGCACCGGTACTGAATCGGGTGGGTGGCCACCTCGGCCGCCGGTTTCTCGACCGCTACTGCGACGAGACGAACTTCCGTCTCGATCGGGACGCGCTGAACTGGTTCACGCTCCTCAGTTCCCTCCGCATCCTGGTGGAGCTGGCGAACCTGCGAGCCGAGGGACAGAGCGATCCGAGCGATCACCCCTTCGTCGACATGGAACCGGCCCTGCGACGACTGGTCGCCGAGCGCGGTTGAGCAGGTGCGCTGGTCGTTACAGCAGTTCCTTCAGCTGTTCGATCGTCTTGACCGGGTCGGCACCGACGGCGTTCACCGACAGGTGCGTGACGCCGGCTTCCTTGAACGCGGCGATGCGCTCCTTGACGTACCCGGCGGGGCCGACGAGGTTCGACTTCTCGAGCATCTCGGCGGGCACTGCGGCAGCGGCTTCTTCCTTCTTGCCGTCGAGGTACAGGTCCTGGATCTCCGCCGCTTCCTTCACGTAGCCGTACTTCTGGCAGATCGTGTTGTAGAAGTTCTTGTCGCGAGCACCCATGCCACCGACGTAGAGCGCCGTCATCGGACGGGAGTAGTCGAGGATCTTCTGCTGGGCTTCGCCGACGAACTCGTCGCCGATCGCGACCATGCCGCCCGCTGAGATCTGCAGCTTGCCGAGCGACTCGTCACGCTCGGCGGTGCCGGCCTTGAGATCGTCGCCCCACACGGACTGGAACTTCTCCGGATCGAAGAAGATCGGCAGCCAACCGTCGGCGTGCATCGCGGTGTTCTTCACCGACATCCCCATCAGGCTCGCCCAGAAGATCGGGATGTTCTCACGCACCGGGTGGTTGATGATCTTCAGCGGCTTGCCGAGACCGGTGCCCTCGCCGTCGGGCAGCGGGATCGTCGTGGTCGGTCCGTCGTAGACGACCTTCTCGCGACGCCATGTCATGCGACACACGTTGATGTAGTCGCGGATGCGCGGCATCGGCTTCTCGTAGGGCACGCCGTGGAACCCCTCGATCACCTGCGGACCGGATGCGCCGAGGCCGAGGATGAACCGGCCGTTGGAGACGAAGTCGAGACCCGCGGCGGTCTGGGCCATGCACGTGGCGGTCCGGGAGAAGACGTTGAGGATGCCGGACCCGATCTCGATGGTCGAGGTCTTGGCCGCGAGGTACCCCATCTGCGACACGGCATCGAAGCTGTATGCCTCGGGGACCCAGACGACATCGAGGCCGGCCTTCTCGAGCTGGACGACCTTCTCGACATCCGCGTGGAAGTCGCCGGAGTAGTTGATTGACATCGACAGTTTCATGGTCGCGAACGATAGGTGGACGCCCGGGATGAGTCCGCATCGGCCGGGCCCGTCGTCACGAGTTGAGGTTGCCGCTGCGGAATCCCTCGAGGTCGATGGTGACGTATCGATACCCGGCGGCGCGAACCGCCTCGACGATCGCCGCACGACGTTCGATCACCCGTCCCAGATCGTCGAGGTCGACCTCGATCCGTGCGGTCCCGTCGTAGTGACGGACCCTGACCTGCGCGAACCCCAGCCGGTGCAGGGCCGCCTCCGCCCGGTCGACGCGTCCGAGGATCGCGACGGACACCTCGGTGCCGTACGGGACACGACTCGCCAGACACGCCGCCGCCGGCTTGTCCCACGTGCGCAACCCGAGCGCCTGGGATGCTGCCCGGACATCGGCCTTGGTGAACCCCGCGTCGACCAACGGGAACACCGCTCCCGCCTCGGCCGCAGCGCGCTGACCCGGACGATGGTCGCCCAGATCGTCGAGGTTGACGCCGAGCGCAACGACCGCACCGTCGGCAACCGCCATCGGAGCGACGACGTCCATCAGCTCGGCCTTGCAGTGGAAGCATCGGTCGGTGTCGTTGAGCCGGTAGGCCGCTCGCTCCATCTCCGCTGTGGTCACCGGCGTCCATCGCAGGCCCCATTCGTCCGCCAGGGAACGACAGTCCGCCTCCTCGTCACCGGCGAGCGAGGGCGAGACCGCGGTGACCGCGTGCACCCGGTCGCGCCCCAGCGTGCGCGTTGCGGCCGCCGCGAGAAATGCCGAATCGGCCCCGCCGCTGAACGCGACGATCACTCGGTCGAGTCGGAGCAACTCGTCGGCGAGACGGTGGAGCTTGGCCGTCAACGCGGCGTCGGTCTCCCCGCCCACACCCTCGAGCAATGCGGACGCGGTCATGGACGCAGTATGGCCTGGAGCTCGCCGATCTGGGCGAGGACGCGGTCGACGTACACCGTTCGGGCGAGCTCCTCGAGCGGTTCGGGGTCGGCGTGCATTCCGTCGGCGCGCAGGCTGCCCTGCTCCGCCTCTGCGGATTCGAGCACGTCGCGGTACGCCAGGAGATCGACCTGCGGATGCCGCGCGGCCCACTCGACGACCTGAGCGTTCACGGCAGCGAGACGCTCCGGCGAGGACATGTCACCCCTGGTGAACCGCCCCGGCCGCAGCGCTGGCACATCGGCCACCAGTACCGGCAGGTCCGCGCCGATCGTGGCGAGCAGCCGCTCGAACCCGGCGTCGCGAGCAGCGGCGAACGTCGGATCGCCCGCGTGCCCCTCATTGCCGTCGGCATATCGCTGGTCGTTCAGTTCGGTCGGCCCGGTCATCACGACGACGGCGTCCGGGTCGAAGTCGGTGACGATCGGCGGCAACTTGGTGTCGTAGGCCTCACAGTCGGTCGGAATCCACGGGTTGCCGGACCCACCGCGTGTCTCGACGACGGCACCGAGAGGGCACCCGTTCGAGCCTGCCCACAACACCGACATCCGTCCGTCACTCCCGTCGTTGAGCGCTTGCGCGAGATAGAGCGAGGTCGAATCGCCGATCACGAGGACCCGCGTGGGCTCCTCGGCAACCGACGGGCCCGCGCCCTGCTCGGCGATGCCCTCGACGGTCTCGACGAGCTCCCACGCCGGAGCATGCAGGACCGTCATCTCCGACCGGGTCACAGCGATGCGTCGGAAGTGCCGGTAGTAGTCCGAGATCGGGTGCGCGGCGGTGTACCAGATCACCGTCGCACCGCTGGCGAGTGCGACGTCGATCGCCGCGACCGTGGCGTCGATCGCTGCCTCGTCCGACTGGCCCAGCTCGCCGATCCGCTCGTCCGTCGTTGCCTGCAGGCGTTGTTCGAGCGTGTTGCGCGATTCGGCCATCCCCGTGGTGAACACGACCACGTCGGGCGAGGCCGTGACCAGGGGTGCCACCACGGACTCGACCGAGGTACAGGTGTCGGACTCGGCGATCGACAGCGGACACTCCGGGCGGGTCGCGTCGGTGACCACGACACCGTCGAGTCGACCGATGGCGTCGGCCGACGCGCGGTCGGAACCGACCACGACGACGGAGAGTGGAGGCGTCGGCACGGTCGCCGCTGGCGTCGATTCGATGGTCGAGCCGTCCTCGACGACCGCCACCCCGGCGGACGCAGCACCCATCGGTTCGGCCAGGCCGGCCTCGGCATCGGTCTCCGTTGCAACCGCTCCGAAGTCGACCACCGACCGTTCGCCGAGCGCCAGGAGTTGCTCACCCTCCGTCAGGCTCGGGGCGGGCACGACGACGATCGCTGCGGCAACCACGATCGCCGCGGTGACACCCAGCACCGGGACCATGCCCCGCCCGGGCAGGACCCGGCGACGCCGTACCGGCTGTTCGACGAGCTCGTACACCGCGACGGTGACGACTGCGGTCGCGAGACAGCGAATCGTGAACAGTGCCACCCCGTCGAGACCCGTGCGGTCCGCATCGAGCAGCAGGAAGATCGGCCAGTGGAACAGATAGATGCCGTAGCTGACGGCGCCGATCGCGACCAGCGGACCAGTCGCCAGTACTCGGTTCGGGAAGCGCCCGTCCACCACCGCCCAGATCAGTACCGCCGACACGACTGCAACCGCCGGCAACCCTCCCCGATAGATCCACTCCTGGTCGAGCGATGCGCCGACGACCAACGCTCCGAACACGGCCAGGGCCGCTGCTCCGGGCATCCAACCGAATCGGCCGCCCGCGGGTCGCTCTGCCGGCGAACGGCGGGCGGTCAACTGCGCGAGCAGCATTCCCACGATGACCTCCGCAGCGCGCGTGTGGGTGCCGTTGTAGACGATGTCCCGATCGGCGGTCATCAACGACGCGCCCACCGACGCCAACAGCAGCGCGACGGTGACCATCAGCAACGTACGACGACCTCGACGCAGAGCGACGAGCACGACGACCGGCGCGACGAGGTAGATCTGCTCCTCGATTGCCAACGACCAGAAGTGAGCGACCGGGCTCGGTGCGGTGGTGAACAGCTCCTGGTAGCTGGTCGTCGCAAAGGCGAACCGCCAGTTGGCCACGTTCGCGACCGACGCGATCAGGTCCCCCTGCAGTCGGCTGAGCTGGGCCGTGCTCCAGAGGGCTCCGCACGCCGCGACGGCGAGGAGGCAGACATAGGCGGCGGGCAGGAGCCGACGAATCCGCCGACCGTAGAACTGGCGGAGCGCGATCGTGCCGCTGGCGTCGTGTTCGATCAGCAGCAGTGACGTGATCAGGTACCCGGAGAGCGTGAAGAACAGCGACACGCCGAGGAACCCGCCCGACAGGCCGGGCACCTGTGCGTGGAAGAGCAGCACCACGGCCACGGCGACCGCGCGCAGCCCATCCAGCCCCGCCACATGCTTCACGGCGGCAAACTATCGCCGGACTGATCGGGCGGGCGCGCGCGTCGACACGCCGCTGCAACGACGGCATTCACCTCCGAGGTCCGAGACGCGCGACAATGCACTCCACATGGGGATGCCGAACTGGTGGGACGAGCGGCGACTGGGACTCTTCGTCCAGGCCAGCCTTGCTGCGGTGCCGGCCTGGGCACCCATCGGCATGCGTGCCGACGGCTATCGGACGCATCTCGGCGACACCGACCCGGGTGCGGGCCAGACCACCCAACCGCTCGTCGAGGTCCTCGCCCACCACCGCGACCGTTGGGGTCACATCGAGCGCTACGACGACTTCGTGCCGCTCCTGCGGTTCAACGACTTCGACGCGGAAGCGTGGGCGCGACTCGCCGTCGATGCGGGGGCCGGATATGCCGCCGTCGTCGCCCGCGACCAGGACGGCTGGGTCTGGTGGGACGCTCCGACGACCACGAGGACCATGGTCACCAACGGCCCTCACCGCAACGTCATCGCCGACTTCGCCAGCGCATGCGAGCGCAACGGCCTGTCGATGGGCGCCTACTACGCAGCCACCGGCGTCGGAGACACGGGCGGTGACCCCTCGCTGGCGCTCCACGATGTCGTCGACCTGGTCGACAGATTCGGCATCGAGTTCCTCCGGTTCGATGCACAGGGCACCGGCGGACCTTCGGATCAGATGCTGGCTCAGATCCTCGCCGCTCAACCCGACCTCGTCGTCGACATCGATGCGGCGCGCTCCCCCGTCACCGCCAACGAACGGGCGGCGACCGTTCGAACCCACGCGGGGCGGACCCCTCCCGACATCGTCGAGGAGCCGTGGGAACTCCGACGAGACCTCGGCACGGGTCTGGGGCACAACCGGGCCGAGCGCGCGGAGCACCTCCTGTCGGCCCACGACATCGTTGCACTCCTCACCGAGGTCGTCGCCAAGGGCGGGCACCTCCTGCTGAGCGTCGGAGCGACGGCCGACGGAGCGATCCCCGACGCCCAAGCGGCCCCGTTGCGGACAGCCGGCGAGTGGATCCGACGACACCGTCGCCTGATCGATGCCGGCCGCCCGTGGACGTCGTGGGGCGACGACGACACCCGATTCATCGAGGTCGACGGCGTGCTCCACGCGGTCGACGTCACCGGACGCGGTCACTTCGCCGGGCTCACGTCACAGCGGTACCGCGTCGATTCGGTGGACGTCGAGGGCTCACCGATCCCGTTCCGTCAGGACGACGAGGGGTTGCACCTCGACCTGCACCGCCTGATCCTGAGCACCGATCACGACCCCGAACGGATCGACATCTCGGTGTACCGGCTGGCGCTCTCGGAGCCCGAGCGACCAGCGGGCCTCTTCGACACATCCCCACGCCAACCGATCGAGCTGGGCGCACTGCTCCGCAATGCCGCGACCGGCGACATCGTCCAGCTCGGCGACGGCACCTACCTCGGCCCGGTTGCGATTCCCCCCGGCGTGACGATTCGCGGCCTCGGCGGATCCCGAACGGTGCTCGACCCAGGCCAGGAGCCCGTCTCGATCGGCGCCAACGCTCGACTCGAGCACCTCCGCGTCAGCCGCTCCGACCG
>JBAWHL010000239.1:0-2372 GCA_049593815.1 Ilumatobacteraceae bacterium
GAGGTCGGTCGTGCCGAGCGAGCCGTGGATGTGCAGTGCGTCGAAGGAGATCTCGCGCAGCACCCGTGCCATCGTGAACTTCACGGCGGCGATCTCGGTGCGCGTCTCCTGGCTCGACGTCTGGTCCATGCGCCAGGCGGTCTCGAGCACGAACAGGCGCAACATCCGCAGCTTGGCGTAGCTCTCGGCGATCTTCTCCTGCACCATCTGGTGCTCGGCGATGATCTTGCCGTGCGACTCGCGTGACAGAGCCCGCTCACACATCATGTCGAAGGCCAGCTTGCACTGGGCGATGGTGCGCATCGCGTGGTGGATGCGGCCGCCACCGAGGCGGCGTTGGGCGAGCACCTTGGCGCCGTCTTCCGGTCCGAGCAGGTGGTCGAGCGGGACCCGCACGTCGTTGTACTTGATGTGGTTGTGGTTGCGCGGCTCCGGCATGATCTCGACGCCCGGCGTGTCACGCGGGACGACGTACATGCCGTTGGTGCACATCACGAAGAGGATGTCCGCGGCGCGCCCGGCGCTCGTGAACCACTTCTCGCCGGTGATGACCCATTCCTCGCCGTCGCGCACGGCGGTCGTCCGGAACAGGTTCGGGTCGGAACCACCCTGTGGTTCGGTCATCGAGTAGGCGGAGAACATCTCCTGGTTGAGCAGCGGCGTCAGCCAACGCTCCTTCTGTTCCTCCGTGCCGTACGCGGCGAGCATCTCCATGTTGCCGGTGTCGGGTGCCGCGGCGCCGAAGAGCTGAGGTGCTGCTGGATACTTGCCGAGGATCTCGTTCAACAGCCCGAGCTTCAACTGGCCGAAGCCCGGTCCTCCCAGTTCCTCGTCGAGGAAGATCGCCCAGAGACCCTGGTCCTTGACCTGCTGCTGGAGGCTGCGGACGAGCGCCTTGACCTTGGGGTCGGGGGAGCGCACCGCGTACGGGAACACGTAGTGCAGCGGCTCGACTTCCTCCTTGCAGAACTGCTCGACCCAGTCGAGCTTCTCCTGGAATTCCGGATCGGTTGAGAAGTCCCACGCCATTTGCGTCTCCCTTGATTCAGTGCGGCTTGTCTGCGTGCATGTTGGCCGATGCACCTGCGGCCATCGTCATCGAAGCGCCGCGACGTGCCTCGGTACAGTCGGGCCGATGGCTGATCTTCTCGTGCGCGACGTTCGACTCGACGGGGTCCCGACACCTGTTGACATCGTGATGCGAGACGGCCGGATCGACGAGATCGCCGCGGCGTCCGCGGAGTGGGACGCATGGGTCGGACCCGTCGTTGCGGGTGGCGGGCACCTCGCGCTTCCCGGTCTCGTCGACGGGCACGCGCACCTCGACAAGACCATGTGGGGCCAGCCCTGGCGTCCGCACAGCGCTGCTCCCGGCCTGGCGGGCCTGATCGCGAACGAGCGGGAAGGGCGTCGAACGCTGCCGCCGGTCGCGGAGCGTGCCGCCGGACTCCTCGAGGCATACTCCGCTCACGGGGCGACGCTCATCCGCAGCCACGTCGACGTCGACGTCGATGCCGGTCTGTCCTCCATCGAGGGCGTGCTCGACGCTGCGCGACAGTGTGCGGACCGGATCGAGGTCCAAGTGGTGGCGTTCCCGCAGAGTGGAATGCTCGTCGCTCCCGGCACGGTCGACCTCCTCGACGCGGCGATTCGCGCGGGTGCCGACGTCGTCGGTGGCATCGATCCGGGTGGATTCGACGGTGATGCCGTCGCCCACCTGGATGCGGTGTTCGCGATCGCCGACCGACACGGGTGCGGCGTCGATGTGCATCTCCACGATCGTGGATCCCTCGGCCGCCACGAGGTGTCCTTGATCATCGAGCGCACCCGTGCCCTCGGTCTGCAGGGCAAGGTCATGCTGTCGCATGCGTTCTGTCTGTGCGACGGCGACCCGGCCGTCGCGCCGATCGTCGAGCAGTTGGGAGAGTTGGACATCGGGGTGTCGACGGTGGCTCCGGGCAACGTCGAGCCACTGCCGCTCGATCTGTTGGAGACGCACGGCGTCGCGGTGTGTCTCGGCCAGGACGGCATTCGCGACCTGTGGTCACCGTGGGGCGACGCCGACATGCTCGCCCGGGCCGGTCTGATGGCGTGGCGAGCCGGTGCCCGACGCGACGCCGACATCGCTCGCTGCGTCGACATCGCGACGACCGGAGGCGCGAGAGCGATCGGGGTGACCGATCGGGTGCTCGAAGCGGGTGGGCGCGGCGACCTGGTGCTGCTCGACGTCGCCACCGCCGCCGAAGCCGCCGTCGTTCATCCGCCTCGCTCGCTGGTGGTCCATCGCGCTCAGGTGGTCCACACCAGCCACACCAGCCCCGTCGTTCCTGCTGGCCCGTCGAGCCAACACCCCCAACCCTGACCGCCACAGC
>JBAWHL010000240.1:0-5494 GCA_049593815.1 Ilumatobacteraceae bacterium
AGCCCGACGACGTTGCCCGCGATGCGCGTCCGGCCACCCGTCACCGGTTGTTCCTCGTTCTCGAGGTCGGGCGAGACGAACAGGATCGAACCGTCGTCGCCTTGTTCGAGCTGTACCGAGCCGGCCACAGCGATGGAAGCGATCGCGTCGGCCACGACCCGGTTGCCGATGATCGAGACATCCGGCGTGCCGTCGACGCGGATTCCGTAGCCCGTACCGTCCGCGGCGGCCGAACCGGCGCGGTTCACGCCGACTCGATTGGATTCCACGACGGACCCTGCCGCCGGCTCGGTTGCGACGCTGATCCCGACGGTCACGCCGCGCACCACGTTGTTCTTCACCGCCGAGTTGGCACCGAACGCGAGCACGCCGGCCGTCGGGTTGCCGAGCTCGGTCGAGCCGTCAGCGTCGTAGCCGATCGTGTTCTCGGAGACCTCGGCGGAGATCGCCAGCGGTCCGATCTCGACACCGACGTCAGCGGCGATCACGTTGTCGGCGACGATGGTTCCCGATCCCGCACCGACGATCGCACCGAACAGGGTGCCATCGGGCTCACCTGCCGCGTCGACCCCCAGTCGGTTTCCGACGATCCGGTGTCCGTCGCCGCCCGTGACCCGGACGGATTCCTCCGAACCGGTGATCGCCAGGCCCGTCACCGTGGACGGTCCGGCCGCGAGTTCGATGCCCGTCGTGCCACCACCGGAGACCTCGACGAGACCACCCGATTGCGTCGTCGCGTCGATCGTCGTCGGCGCGGCCACGGCCGGCAGGGCCGAATCGAGACGGATCTCGGGGACAGCGGTGCCCTCGATCGCGAAGCGGATCTCGCCCCCGCCGAGCGCGTTGGCTGCGTCCACTGCGGCGCGAAACGTGCATTCGATGTCGTCACCGACGAGTTCCCCGGTGTCACATCCCCTGACGGCCGGGTCGAGGGCCCCTCGGTCGCCGGTCGAATTGACGACCAGTTCGTTCGAGCCGCGAACCTCGACGACCTGTCGCGAGGTGTTCGTCAGTCCACCGCGGTCCGTCACCGTCAGCGCAACCTCGTAGTCACCCGCGGCGGCATAGCTGTGCGACGGGTTCGGGTCGATCGAGACCGCGCCGTCGCCGAAGTCCCATCGACTCGACAGCTGATCGAGCGGGTCCTGGGGGTCCGACGAACTGTTCGTGAAGTCGACCGTCAACGGGTCGTCCTCGCTGACGGCATGGCGAAAGCCCGCCAGTGGAGCGTCGTTCACCGGCTCCGAGTCGGGGTAGAGCACGTTCCAGTCGATCGGGATCAGCATGGCGGCGCCACCGCTCGGGGCATATTCCGTCCCGCGATAGTTGGCGTCCGCAAGAAAGTAGAGCGGATTCGGACTCGAGGGGTAGCCGAATCCGGGAAGCCCCACACGAACCGTGCAACTGGCCGACTCCCACTCCTGGCGATTGTCACGCCAGCAGTCGTACCCGAGGGTCATCTGTGCGGTCCGACCGTCGGGGAGCCGAGTGACCGCATGGTTGCCGCCCCAGCCGCTGGGGTACCAGCACTCGGTTCCAGACCACCACGGATGCTCACCCAGATCAGCACACATGTCCGGCCCGCCGGTCAGGGTCACCGAGAATTGCTGCGCCCTGATCAGCGGATTGCGCGGAAGCTCGACGACCTGGAAGGTGTTGCTCCAGGGTGTTCCGGCAGCTGATGTCGTCTGCGTGATCGGAACGACGGTCATCACCGACGCCGCCACCAGGATCACCAGACAGCAGATCAGCCAATGGCTCCGCCCACGTCGTCGTCCGATCAACCGTCGCTCCTCTGCTCGATCCGCCCCTGCGAGCGCGAATGGACCGATCCTCGCCGATCGGGCGCGAACGCAGCGCGAACGGAGCACCGACACCTCATCGCCGGCCGGGCTCATCCCGGCGTCCACCGGAGGGCAACACTTGCGTCGTGGCGTCGGTCGAGGAGTCCAGCAGGAAGCGGAGGCATGGCTCGCCGGCAATCGGCAGCATGCGCCACGTGACTACGGCGCGATCTGTCCACCCGACCTCGTCGACGTCGGCCTGGACTGGCAGCGACGGCTGACCAATGCGGGTTGGGCGGGCGTCCACTGGCCCACCGAGCACGGCGGTCGTCGGCTGACGCCCGAGCACAATGGGGTGTGGCTGCTGGAGTGCGCCCGGGCCGGGGTGCCGGCGGTCTTCAACAGGGTGGGTCTCGTGCTCACCGGCGGGGCGATCCTGCGGTACGGAACTCCGCAGCAGCAGCGGTGCCACCTGCGCTCCACGCTCGCGACAGAACACGTCTGGTGTCAACTCTTCTCCGAACCCGGCGCCGGCAGTGACCTCGGTTCCCTGGCGACACGGGCCGAACTCGGCGGTGATCGCTACATGGTCAACGGCCAGAAGGTGTGGTGCTCGGGTGGGCGTACAGCAACTGGGGAATCCTGATGGCTCGCACCCGCCCGCTGGACGACGCGCCGAAGCACGACGGCATCTCGTTCTTCCTGTTCCCGATGGATCTCCCGGGTGTCGAGGTCCGGCCGATTCGGCAACTGACCGGCGAGGCCGAGTTCGACGAAGTGTTCTTCACCGACGTCGAATTACCCGCTGACCACCTCCTCGGCGCTCTGCACGGCGGTTGGGGCGTCGGAATTCCGTGCTCCCCAGCGAACGCGGCCACATCGGAACATCGGTGATCGGGCTCGAGCGGCGTCTCGACCAGATGGCGCACCTCGCCGAAGGCCGCGATCTGACCGCCGTCGAACGCCAGGAACTCACTGATCTCTGGAGCCACGGGACGCCTACAAGGCGATGGCACAACGACAGGGTCCAATCGCCTCGACGGGGTCGTCGCTGATGAAACTCGGCATCACCGAGATGATGTTCGACGTCGCGATGTTGCGCGGCGACATCGGGGGGCCCGAGGCGATGCTCACCGGCCCGGAGTCGGTCGGCATGCTCGCCGCGCCTGGCGGCCGGATCGCCGGAGGCTCGAGTCGGGTGCAACGCAACATCATCGGCGAGCGACTCCTCGGCCTCCCGCGAACCCAAACCCTGACCACCACGGTTACATCAGGGGTCAGACCCGCCATGTGATCGCGGTGACTGTCACATCACGGGTCTGGCCCCTGTTGTGACGATTCGACGGGGCGGGGTGGGCCTCGCCATGATGATCGGGTGCGGGTGCCGTCGTCTGATCATGTCAGTGTTGCGATCCACGAGTTCGGTGGCGGCGGTCGGCCCCTGCTGCTCTCGCATGCCACCGGGTTCCACGGCTACTGCTACCTCCCGATCGCCGACGAGTTGGGCGATGACGCCACCTCGTTCGCCCTCGACTACCGAGGCCACGGCGACACGGCCCGTCCCGACGACTGGACCATCGATTGGGAACAGTACGGCGACGACGCACTGGCCGCTGCCCGGGCGGTTGCACCCGACGGTGGGCTGATCGGGTTCGGCCACTCGATGGGTGGCGCCTGTCTCCTGATGGCCGCCCATCGCGATCCGTCGTTGTTCGATGCGATCGTGGTGTTCGAGCCCATCGTGTTCCCACCGCGTCCGGCCGACGCAGAACCGGGCAACGGTCCGTCGCTGTCCGCGGGCGCTCGCAAACGGCGTGCCTCGTTCGAGTCGTTCGACCAGGCGATCACCAATTACGCGTCGAAGCCACCGATGATGGCATTCGATCCCGACGTGCTGCGCCTCTACGTGGCACACGGCTTTCGTCCGGCACCCGAGGGCGTCCGCCTCAAGTGCGATCCGGAAACCGAGGCCGGCACCTTCGACATGGGTGGTGGCCACGACACGTGGACCGTCTTGCCCGAGATCGCGACCAAGGTCGTCGTCGCGGCCGGCGCCACCGAGGACTTCGGACCGGGGTCGATCGCGGCAGGTATCGCCGAACGGCTCCCGAACGCGGCGTATGTGCAGCGTGACGACTGGAACCACTTCACGCCGTTCATCGATCCGGCGGCGATGGCCGCGCTGATCCGCGACGTTCTCTGAGCACGCACCGGTTCGCGAGCGGCAGGTCAGAACAACGGATCGCCCGGGGCCCGTGCGGCCTGGTGGATCCAGTCCCGGAACTGGTCGTCGTCGATCTCGTCCACGGCTGCGATGTTCGAGTACCGAACCCGCTCGTCTTTCGACGTGACCGGCGGCAGCGGGTCCAGTTGGGCACCGTTGAGCCAGGTCACCTTCACGTACTTCGTGAAACAGTGCAGGCTGAGGAACCATCCGCTGCCGTCGATCCCGTAGAACGGCGAATTCCACCGCACGGCCTTGCGCGCATCGGGGACGGCCTCGTTGACGAGTTCGTCGATGCGACGTCCGATCTCGCCCTTCCAGTCGGGCATCGCGGCGAGGTAGGCCCGGACCGGCGCGTCGCCGTCACCTTTGGGGATCTGCGGGTTCCCGCCCGCAAGCAGTTTCACCTCGCCGGTGCTGTCCTGGTCGGTTGTCATGTCGGTGCCCCTCGGCACGGCCCCACATCCATCGCACGCGACGATACCCAGCGATCATCCGATGGCTGGACACGTCGGGTCCTGCGGATGATTGGCGATGATGTCGGCGCAGATCCTCCGGATAGGAGTTCGGGACGACCTGGTCGTCGGATTCGACGGCACACTCGGCGATGGGAACGACGACTGCTGCTGTCTACCCCGTCGTGAGCTCCTGCGGTTCCCCGAACGAGATCGTGGGGAGGACGGTCGTCTCGAACTCGTCGAGCCATGCGAGGTCGTCGTCGGGGGCGTTGATCCTGATGAGGACGGGTTCGAGTCCGTCCATGTCGACCAGCCACATCCGAGCCACGAACCCAGACCCGAGTGGGTAGCTGGGGCTGTGGTGGTCGATGGAGTCGACCACTGCAGCGGACAGCGTCGAGACCCAGATGCACGGCACGAACTCCGGCAGGCACGGGCCGGTCACGCCGGCTCCCGGATCGGGCCTGGCATCGAGCGTGCGGGCGGTTCGACCCCCGACCGTCGTGGTGCCGACCCGATCGGCGATCACCGCATTGTCGGCCATCCACGCGTCGATGTCGTTCGGAGCGATGCTCCCGAGTCCCGCGAAGTTCGTGTCGACCGATTCGGCCCGGTTGTAGAAGCTGCCGACCCGCTCGAACCAGACGCTGCGCAGTGGGTCGCCTGCGGTCGGCAGCGGCTCGTCACTGTCCCACTCGATGAAGGTTGCCACGCTCGGGCCGAGCGCGGTCACGAAGTAGTCGGTGGTCGTGGTGAACGTGATCGGGACCCCGAGTTGGTCGACGATGTACGTGTCGGGCTCGGCGAACGAATAGAAGTCCGGGACGGGGCGTGCCTCGTTCGCAGGGGTGTCCGAGGAGGCGCTGGTGGTGGCCGAGGGCTCGGTCGTCGGTGAGGTCGTCGCTGGATCTGTCACCTCCGGACTGGTGACGGGCGCAGCGACAGTCGTGTCCGCGGCTGTCGCAGTCGGTGCGGCCGGTGTCGACCCGGATGCGTCGTCATCCGAGGAGCCGCACGCTCCGACGATG
>JBAWHL010000241.1:0-4546 GCA_049593815.1 Ilumatobacteraceae bacterium
GTGAAACATCGTGGGCAGACCCTCGTCCGTCAGTCCAGTGTGCCGAAGCAGACGACCCGGGCGGCGACGTCAGGGCTGTGACCAGGGGATTCGAGGCGTCGCACACCGATCTTGGCGAGGAGCGTCGGATCCCAGCGATCACCATCGGGTGGTTCACTGATCACGATTCGACCGCCCGACCGGACGAGACCAGCACCAATCCGAAGCGTGAAGCTCGGTGGACCGAACCCCCGAGCAACTGCCGCATCGAATGCATGGGCCTGGTCGTCGACGGCACGCTCGGCCTCACCGCAGATCACGCGGACGCGGTCGGTCCATCCGAGGCGGCGGACCATTCGCTCGAGGAAGTCCGTGCGCTTCGACCGTCGATCGAGGAGCACGACCTGCGCCTCGGGAAGATCGTGCGCGATGACCAGACCGGGGACGCCGCCGCCCGACCCGAGATCGATGATGCGTACGACACCGCCATCGGAACGGAGGTCCCCCAGTGCGGCCACGAACGCGCGAGCATGCTCGATCACATCAGGAATTGGGCGGGCGCCCAGGAAACCGAGATCTTGCGAGGCTGTCAGTACAGCCGTCAGCTGCTCATCGGTGTCCATGCCGGCATTCATACCAGCATTCGTGGCTGATCTCCCGACGCATCATGTCGGGAGATCATGACCACGATCTCGACCGTCAGGCCGGTTCGACGACGATGCGACGATCGGGGTCTTCGCCCACGGATCGGCTGGCAACGCCCTCTTCTTCGTTCAGCACATCGTGGATGACCTTGCGGTCCGACGATGCCATGGCTTCGAGCGAACGGGCGGTGCCCGAGGTGCGAACCTGCTCGGCGACATCGCGTGCGAAGGACGACAGCGCTGCCTCACGGCGTTCCCGATACCCGGCAACGTCGATGCGCAGCCGAGTCTCGTGATCACCGAGACGTCGCTGTGCCGCAACACGAACGAGATCCTGGATCGCATTGAGCGTGCGGCCACCCGGGCCGACCAGCAGTCCGAGCTCTTCACCCGTGACCTTCACGTCGAGTTCCAGTTCGTTGACCTGCAGTGATGCGGTGCCTGTTGCGCCGAACGCCTCGGTCAGACCATCCATGAAGGTCACCGCAGCGGCGCCGACTTCCTCGGGTGTGACGGTGGATTCGGGTCGTTCCTCGGTGCTCATCTTCTGCTCCTGGCTCTTGGTGTTCGCTCCACGGCGCGAGCTGTTGCCCGAACCAGACTTCTTGGCAGGCGTCCGGGGTGCACGCTTGGGCGCGGCCTCGGCGTCGGCCTTCGAGGGGGTGTCCGTGTCGTCCGCGGTCGCCGCGTCGTTGGCGGCAGGTGCTGCAGCCTTGTCGGACTTGCCGCGCCGGCGGCGTTCCTGCTTGGGGCGAACCTGTGTGGGCCGCACCCTGGCTCGGAGCCGTGCCTCACCGCGCTGTCGGCCGAACAGCCCGGGCCGAGGCGACTCGAGCACCTCGAACTCGGCGTCGTCAGCGGCGACACCCAGTTGGTCGAGCGCCGCTTCACGCGCTGCTTCGATGGTCTTTGCGGTGGTTTCGACCCACTCCATGTGGTTGTGTGCTTTCTCGTTGGCCGCGACGCTCGTGTGCGCCGTCGGGTCAGGTCTTCTTCTTCGACGACTTGGAATCGCTCGAGTTCGGACGTGACGACTTGGATGATTTCTTGGAGGTCTTGGCCGCCTTGGCCTCAGACCGCGTGGGCGTTGGACGGCCCTTCGCACCCGACGACGGTGTCGGACGGTTCTTCGGCGGAGTGACCCGCTTGCTGGTGGTGGCACGCTTCGGTTCAGCTTCCGGTGGTGCCTTCTTCCCCGATTTCGGGGTCGGCTTCTCCTTCGGCTTGGATGCCGCGGCCAGATCACGCTTTGCCTGGCTGAACATGCCCGTGCTCTCGCCGCTCTTCTCGGCTTCGTCGCGGGCGGCAGCCCCAGCGCGTTGCGCTTGGCGGCCGAGCGCTTCGTCGTGACCGTAGAAGGTCCGCGTGATGTACACCTGCTGCAGGATGCGCAGCAGCGTCTGGAAGATGTAGTAGACGACGAGTGCCGCGAGGAAGAAGATCTGGAAGATGGCGAAGAAGACCGGCAGGTACTGCATCAGCTTCTGCTGGCTGGGAGACATCGACGGGCTGACCGCCGCGCGAGCAGCGACCATGCGCTGCTGGACGAAGTACATGACGCCCAGGAAGACGACGAGCAGGACGTACCAGATGCCCGTTCCGAACCCATCGGCCACGGCTTCGACCGCGGACTTGGAGAGGTCGAGGCCCAGCGACGGCATCTCGTGTTCGCCGAACAGCGAGGTGTAGAGCGCCGAGTCCACCGAGAGATAGCGCGGGATGAAGCCCGGGTCAGCGACTTCCTCGGGTCGCCCGAATGCGCCCCAGACCGCCTGCGACACGGGCAGTGCTGCACCGCGCGGGGAATACGTCAACCCACGCAGAACTCGGAACATGATGATGAAGACCGGCATCTGCGCCACCATCGGCAGACACGAGGCCATGGGGTTGACCTTGTGCTCCTGGTAGAGCTTCATCATCTCTTCGTTGAGCTTCGTACGATCGTTTCGATACTCGTTCTGCAGCTTGCGCATCTCCGGCGCCAGCTTCTGCATCTCGAGCATTCCCTTGGTGCTCTTGAGCGTCAACGGGGTCGTGATCGCCATGACGACCACCGCGATCAGGGCGATCGCCGTCGTGTACCCGTTGGTGAATCCGTAGAACCACGAGAGCAGCGCGGCGGGTATTTCGAACATCGATCAGGAGTCTTTCGAGAGAGTGTGGCCGGCGCACGCGGATGCATGCTGTTCCGGCACGGGGTCGAAGCCGCTCGGTCCGAACGGACGACAGCGAAGCAAGCGGCGAGCGGTCAACCAGATTCCACGGGCGGTGCCGTGCACGCTGACCGCCTCATGGGCATAGGCCGAACACGTCGGGCTGAACCGGCACGGCGACGGGCGCCACGAGAACGCGCGCTGGTACCACTCGATCCACGAGAGTGCACGACGCTGTACGGCAGTCATGACGACGGCGTCATCACCCGTTGGTCGATCTTGACCAGGAGCGATGCCACGGTGGTACCGAGCTGCTCGAACGTCTGTTCGCACGCGGGTGGTCGGGCGCCGAACAGGTAGAGGCCCGGGGGCACGTCTGAAGCGGTGAGCAACGCTCGAAGGCGTCGTCGCAGACGATTTCGTTGGACGGCTGACCCGACGGCGCGACCGATGGCGAACGCCACCTTGGGCGGAACCAGATTGGGATCGGGGACGAACGAGCACCACAACGAGTCGGCCCGCACGCGGACTCCGTCACGCCGCAGGCGGACGAATGACTCGCGTTCGCGGACCCGGTCGATCAAGCTGACAGTCGAGCGCGGCCCTTGGCGCGACGGGACTTCAGCACGGCGCGGCCGGCACGGGTGCTCATGCGCGCCCGGAACCCATGCTTGCGGGCTCGGCGGCGGTTGTTGGGCTGGTATGTACGCTTCACGACGATCTCCGGACGTTCGAGTCAGACTCAGGACATGTGGAATCCGGCGCCTCGCGGCGCGCGGCCCAATGGACTGACTGAGCAAGGCTACGGCCACGCGTGGGCTCGCGCCAACCGTTGTGGACAAACCACATCCATGTAAGTTACCCACAAGCCCGCTGGACGCCCATCACCCCTGTTCAGAGCCATATTTTTCGTGTTCCGACGGATCTTGGCCCCAGGTTTTCCCCTTCGGGACTCCGTGCTAGGTTCGCCCTCCCGCAGAGGGTCCCTGACATGTCCACATCATGTGGACAACGATGTGGACCGTCGCGGTCAACGAATCGGGAGACTGCTGGTGAGCGAGAGCGAAGACGTGTGGACACAAGTGACCTTGTCACTGCGTTCGCAACTTGCGGAGTCCGTCTGGTTCTCGACCTTCCAGGACGTCACGCCGCTCGATTCGGACTCCGACACCCTGCGACTGCTCGCACCGAGCGCCTACGTGCGAGATCGAATCCTCAGCCGGTATCTCCCCTTGGTCACCGAGGCGCTGCAGGACGTCAACGAAGGCCACCGAGCCGTCGAGATCGACGTCGAGGCCGCTGACGCCGCGCTCGAGCCCGAACCCGTCAAACCCAGCAACGACGGTGATGACCGCGACAACGATGGCGGGCAACGCCCGTCATCGGAGCGCGGCACCGGGTCGTCCAACACGCCGATGAGCGAACGTTCGCTGATGCTCGACGAAGCGGGACTCAACCCCCGATACACCTTCGAGACCTTCGTCAAGGGTGCATCGAATCAGTTCGCGCTCGCCGCAGCCCTGCGTGTCGCCGAGACACCCGCTCGCAGTTACAACCCGTTGTTCATCTACGGATCTGCCGGCCTCGGCAAGACCCACCTGCTCCACGCGATCGGGCACTACGTCCACTCGAACTATCAGCATCACGAGGTGCGCTACGTCTCGACCGAGACGTTCATGAACGAATACGTCGACGCCATTCGTCAGAACACGACCAACTCGCTCCGACGTCGATATCGCGACATCGACGTCCTGCTGATCGACGACATCC
>JBAWHL010000242.1:0-2564 GCA_049593815.1 Ilumatobacteraceae bacterium
GATGAAGCTCCACGACGATGTGGACATCTTTGGGCTCTCGGCGAGTGCGCGTCGGACGCTCGATGCGTACTTCGACGACGCTGCGGCCGAGGACGGGATGAGCGAGTTGGAACGCGAGTTGGCCGACGAGGATCGTTACTGGACGCCACCGAGCTAGGTGGCGCTGCGGAGTCTGCGTACTGCGACGGTCGGGAACCGACAGACCGTGATGATTACTCGCTCGGGTCGCGTCGGCGTACGCGCGGTGACCTCAAGATCATCCTGTTCGTGGGGAGCCGCATCGACCAGAAGTGAGAACACGAACTCGCCGTCCTCCTCGCTGTAGGAGTCAGCCCACAGCTCAACGGTCGCGTCGTCAGTCAGCGTGAGGCGCCACTTGCTCGGCACGTTGACGAACAGCATCGCTGCAGCCTAGGGAGAACCCTGAGCCGAACTGCCAATCTGCTCGGCCCGAGCGGACGACTGACGTCGGCTCGAGCGCACTGGGCAATCGCGGCCGTCAACGGCACTCATCCCACTCGGCTTCCGGCGAATTGTTGGACCTCGGAGCCCGATCAGCCCACCGCATAATGTTCGCCAGCCGCCAGTGGGCAGATCCGACAGATGCTGAGGGATCAGCGGCACGCGTCCGGGCCGTCAATCAGCGCCTGGCCGATCTCCAGAGGAGACCATCTCCCAGGGGCATTGATGGTGGAGACGATGGGAATCGAACCCACGACCCCCTGCTTGCAAAGCAGGTGCTCTAGCCAACTGAGCTACGTCCCCGCAGTGCGGGATTCCACGAATGGAACGACGACACGATACCGGACGCTCGGGACTCGCGGCATCACGGCATTGCGTAGTGCACCCATTCTCGAGTGATCTCGAGCCCGACGCTGCGGTAGAGACCGAGCGCCGTTGCGTTCTCCGCTTCGACGCTCAACCCCAGGGAGGTCACCCCCGGCCGTGCCGCCAGTCGCCGGAAGCCTTCCACCAGCATCGCCCGGCCGAGCCCCAGCCCACGATCAGGCCGTCCGACCGCGATCTGCGACACCCAACCGACGCCATCGCCGAACTCGCGACAGATGGCAACGCCCGCCACCGCACCGTCGGGCCGGCGCGTGACGACGATCAACGATGGGTCGAACCACGGTCGGTCGATGATCAGTGAACGCCATTCCTCGATCGGTCTGAACGTGTGACCGACCACATCGGTCCACACCGAATAGATCACGTCGTGAACGTCCTGGTCGTCGACACCAGCACGAAACGTCGACAGGGTGATCTCACTGGGCCACCGCGCGGCGCCCAGGTCCGTGACATCAACGGGTCGCTCGAGATCGAAACTCGACCGCGTCGGTACGAGTCCATGATCGAGAAGGGCCGCGACCCGGGCGGTGTCCTGCACCGGGGTCTCGAAGTCCGCCGCTCCCGACTCGAGCAACCAGTCCAGCAGGAGCCGCAACGCTGTATGGGCATGCACTGCTGCAGGATCGATCAGGAACTCGGTGTGGCCATGACCGACGAGGAGCGCGACGCCCACGACTGCTCCCGTCGCATCGTCGACCGCGACGCGTGCGCCAGCACCCAGCGAGCCACACTCCGCGATCGCTCGATCGACCAACATCTGCAGGTCGTCGGCATCGACCTCCGGGGCACCGAACCATGCCGTGTCCTGCGCTGCTGCCACCGCCACGAGCGACTCGAGGTCACCGGTGGACAGGGGCTCGTCGGGGATCGTCAACGACACGGTCGAGCTCACCACGCAAGCCTGACACGCCGCCACTCCGGTAGTGAGCTCAATTCTTCGCCTCCGTACCATCGGCGCCATGTCACGGCTTCGCTTCGGTACGTTCCTCGCGCCTCATCACCCCTCGGGCGAGCATCCCATGCTGCAGTACCAACGCGACATCGACTTCGCTGCACACCTCGACCGACTCGGCTTCGAGGAGTTCTGGTGCGGGGAGCACCATTCGTCCGGGTGGGAGACGATCGCGTCGCCGGAGATGTTCCTCGCGGGCGCCGCCCAGCGAACCCACAACATCATGCTGGGTACCGGCGTCACGAGCCTTCCGTACCACCACCCCTTCAACGTCGCGCAGCGCATGGTCCAGCTCGACCACATGAGCAAGGGCCGAGCGATGTTCGGCTCCGGTCCCGGCGCGCTGCCCTCCGATGCGCGCACCCTCGGCATCGATCCCATGGTCCAACGCGACCGCCAGGACGAAGCGCTGTCGGTCATCGTGCGTCTCCTCGCGGGCGAGGACCGGTTCAGCCACGAATCGGAGTGGTTCGAACTGCACGACGCCCGACTGCAGATCCTGCCGCTCCAGGAACACATGCCAATGGTCGCCGCGTCCTCGATCTCTCCGTCGGGCATGACGCTCGCCGGCAAGTACGGCATGGGTGCACTGTCCATCGCCTCGAACTCGACGGCGGGCATCCAGGCGCTCCCCACGCAGTGGGGCTTCGCCGAACAAGCCGCGGCCGAACACGGGCAAGTGGTCGACCGCAAGAACTGGCGGGTGATGATGGCGTTCCACCTCGCCGAGACACGAGAGCAGGCTCGCGAGGAGGCCGTCGAC
>JBAWHL010000243.1:0-16485 GCA_049593815.1 Ilumatobacteraceae bacterium
GCGAAGACGTCGGGGCGATTCGACACCACGGCGACGACCTCGGCGGGCAGCGATGGCCCGGTACAGGCATCGAGAATGGCCTGCAGGTTCGAACCGGTTCCCGACACCAGGACCACCAACCGCTTCGGTCGAGTGCCGGTGGTGCCCATGCGTCGAACCTAGCGAGCGCCCGCTCGGAGCACGGTGTGAGTGAACGAAAAATCCAGCGACCGAGGTGGGTGGCGACCGACCATCAGCGGAGATGTACCCGACCGGTGCCGGCTTCGAGCGAGCCGATGATCCAGGTGGGTTCGTCGATCGTGGCCTGGAGGGCGTCGACCTGGTCAGGGGCGACGACGATCACCATGCCGACACCCATGTTGACGGTTCGGTGGAGCTCCTCGGTCGACATCAACGGGGTCAGCTCACGGACGAGGCGGAACAGCGGCGACACCGGCCACGAGCCGAGTTCGACGACGGCGTCGACATCGGCGGGCAGCACGCGTGGCAGGTTCTCGGGCAGGCCGCCACC
This sequence comes from Ilumatobacteraceae bacterium, assembly GCA_049593815.1. Classification (GTDB taxonomy): domain Bacteria; phylum Actinomycetota; class Acidimicrobiia; order Acidimicrobiales; family Ilumatobacteraceae; genus Sva-07. Next base: position 512 of record JBAWHL010000243.1, read on the forward strand.
GGTGATGTGGGCGAGAGCCTTCACCGTCCCCGAGGCGAGTGCCGCGCTCAGCACGTCGAGGTAGGAGCGGTGCGGCTCCAGCAGCGTCTCGCCGAGTGGACGGTCGAATCCGGCGGGAGTGACATCCATCGGAATCCAGTCGAACACCCGCCGCAACAGCGAGTACCCGTTGGTGTGCGGTCCGCTCGAACCCACGGCGACGAGCTTGTCGCCGACTGCGACATCGGGCCGGGGGAGCAGCTCGGACCGTTCGGCGACCCCGATCAGGGTGCCGGCGATGTCGAATGCACCCGGCTGGTAGACGCCGGGCATCTCGGCTGTCTCTCCACCGAGCAGCGCGCAGCCGGCGACGCGGCACGCATCGGCCATGCCACCCACGACCTCGGCGACCATGTCGGCATCGAGCACGCTCGCGGCGATGTAGTCGAGGAAGAACAGCGGCCGGGCGGACTGCACGAGGACGTCGTCGATGCAGTGGTTGACGATGTCCATGCCGACACCGCGGACCATGCCGAGACGAGCAGCGAGTTCGACCTTGGTGCCGACACCGTCGGTTGACGCGACGAGCACCGGATCGTCGAGGGCGGTGATGGCCTTGGCGGAGAACACCCCACCGAAGCTGCCGACGCCCTTGAGCACGCCGTTGTCGTGTGTCGCTTCGACGGCAGCTTTCATCTCGGCGACAGCCCGGCCACCTTCGTCGATGTCGACGCCGGCCGCAGCGTAAGAGGCCAGTTCGGCACCGAGTGCGCGCCACCCGATGTCGCGCCGGACCTGCATGCCGTCGAAGTCGATGTGCCCGATGTGTTCGTAGGCGGCGGCGCGGGCTTCGGCGAGGTCGAGCCCGATGCCGGTGATCGCCAACACGCGTCCGCCGGCGACACGACCCTCGGCATCGATCGCAGCATCGAATCGCAGTGTCGTCGAGCCGTCGGGCCGGATCGCGCCACTTTCCATCGAGTCGACGACCAGTGCGCCGGTCACGGGTGCAGCGGGGTACCCCGGGGCCGCAGCGATCACGGTCAGCGCGGCCTGGGCCCGCACGATCAACGGCAGCTCGTCGAGCGCCCCGCGAGTCGCGGCGAGCGCGAGCTCGGCGAGGTCGGTCTCCACGAGCGGCAACACGGCCTGCGCCTCGGGGTCACCGAAGCGGACGTTGTACTCGATCAGCCGCGGCCCGTCAGCAGTGAGCATCAGCCCGGCGTAGAGCACGCCGACGTACGGCGTGCCGCCTGCGGCGAGATGGTCGAGCACCGGCTGCACGAATGTCGCGACGAGGTCGTCGGGGTCGTACGGAACCGGAGCGGGAGCGTAGGCGCCCATGCCGCCGGTGTTCGGTCCGATGTCGCCTTCACCGATGCGTTTGTGGTCCTGTGCCAGTGGCAGGGCGACGGCGCGTGTGCCGTCGCACAGCGCGAGCAGCGAGCACTCCGGGCCGTGCAGTCGCTCCTCGAGCAGGAACGCGCCGCCCGCGGCGGCGTCGGCGATCGCATCGATCGTGGCGGCGTCGGTCTCCGGAACGGTGACACCCTTGCCGCCTGCCAATCCGTCGAGTTTGACGACGACCGCGCAGCCGAGTTCACGCCACCAGGCGATCGCTGCATCGGCGTCGTCGAAGCGAGCGAATCGCGGACCGGGGACACCGAGCGCGGACGCCAGGTCGCGGGCATGGGATTTCGACGCCTCGAGTTGGGCCAGCGCCGCCGTCGGCCCGAAGCACGGCAACCCGCGTTCGGCACACACGTCTGCGGCGCCGGCGACGAGCACGGCCTCCGGTCCGGGAATCACGAGGTCGGTGTCGTCCACCGAGGCGTCGCCGAGCTCGGACGCGAGGCGCACATCGTGGCCGTGATGGCGGCATGCCCACGCGATCGCTTGTTCGCGACCGCCCTGACCGATGACGAGGACGCGCATCAGGCGAGGACACCCTCGAAGGAGAGCTTCGCCTGGGCGTCGCCGACGTTGATCGGGTAGCGGCCGGTGAAGCAGGCGTTGCAGTACCCGTCGTCCTCGGACTCCTCGCGGTCGGCGATGGCGAGCATCATCCCGTCGAGCGACATGAAGCCGAGACTGTCGGCGCCGATGTGCTCGCGCATCTCCTCGATGCTCAACCGCCCCGCCATGAGGTCGCCGTCGTGGCCCATGTCGACGCCGAAATGGCAGGCGTTGGTGATCGGCGGACAGGTGATCCGGACGTGGACCTCGGTCGCTCCGGCATCACGCACGAGCTTGACGAGCGGTCCGGCGGTCGTGCCGCGTACGAGCGAATCGTCGATCATGACGACCCGCTTGCCCTCGAGATTCTCGCTGAGGGCGTTGAACTTCAAGGCGACGCCACGTTCACGGATGTCCTGGGTGGGTTCGATGAACGTCCGGCCGATGTACCTGTTCTTGATCAGGCCGTCGTTGAATGGAATACCGGTCTCGTTCGAGTATCCGATCGCGGCGGGGATCGAGGAGTCGGGGACTGGGATGACCACGTCGGCGTCGGCCGGCGCCTCGCGCGCCAGTTCTGCGCCGAGCCGCTGACGGACATGGTGCACGTTGCGGCCGTCCCACACGGAGTCGGGGCGGGAGAAGTAGACGAACTCGAACGTGCAGCGGGCGCTGCGCGGCTGCGGGGCCAGCACCTGGGTGCGGTGGATCTCGGCGCCACGAAGGGTGACCATCTCGCCAGGCTGCACCTCGTCGATGTCGACGCAGCCGAGCGTCGAGAGTGCGCAGGTCTCGCTGGCGACGGCATGGCCGCCGTGCGGAAGCCGCCCGACCGACAGCGGCCGGAAGCCCCACGGGTCGCGCACTGCGATGACGTGGTCGGCGGCGAGCAGCACGAGGGAGAACGCGCCCTTCCACGCCGGCAGGGTGCGTTCGAGACGTTCCTCCCACGACTGCCCACCGGCAGCGGCGAGCATCAACGTCATCACCTCGGAGTCACTGGTGGCGGTGAGACCGAACCCGCGGTGGAGGAGTTCGTCGCGCAACGACGGTGCGTTGACGATGTTGCCGTTGTGCGCGAGCGCGAGCGGGCCGTGCATCGTCTCGACGACGAACGGCTGGATGTTGCGCTCGGCGTTGGAGCCGGTGGTGGAGTAGCGGGTGTGGCCGATGCCGTGGTAGCCGGTGAGCGGGGCGAGCGTCTCGGGCGTGAAGACGTTGGCGACCAGCCCGGCCTCCTTGTGGACCCGTGCCCGCTTGCCGTCGCTGACCGCGATGCCTGCGGCTTCCTGGCCGCGGTGTTGCAGTGCGAAGAGCCCGAAGAACGCGAGCTGAGCGACGCCGTCGCCGTGCGGTGTCGAGATGCCGAGCACGCCGCATTCGTCCTTCGGGGAGTCGTCGTCGGCCTGCGGGGACGGCACCGCAGTGACCGGAATGGGGGTCGAGCGTGGGGGAGTCATGTCAGTTCGTCTCCAAGCCCGCGAGGGCGGTGTGTATCCGTTGTGCTGCAGGGTAGGCACCGGGAACGAAGGTCGTTCCCGTCAGCCGTTCGAAGGCGTCGACGTACCGCGACGAGGTCGCCGACCAGACGTCGTCACCGAGTTCGGGGATCGGTCCATCTCCGGTGTAGCCGGCATCGGCGAGCGCTCGACGGACGACCTCCTTGTCGAGGCTCTCCGGTTCGAGACCGGCCGCGAGGCGGTCCGCGTACGTGTCCGCGACCCACCATCGCGACGAGTCCGGGGTGAGCGCCTCGTCGATCAGGAGCAGCTCGCCGTCGTCGGTCACGCCGAACTCGAACTTCGTGTCGGCCAGGATGAGACCGACCTCGGCCCCGCGGTCGGCGCCGCGACGGAAGACGGCGAGCGCGGCCGCCTCGACCCGGCTCCAGAGGTCGGCGTCGATGTGTCCGTCGGCGACGACCTCCGCGCACGAGAGTGGCTCGTCGTGCCCACCGGCCTCGCCCTTGGTGGTCGGGGTGATGATCGGTTCCGGGAGGCGTGTGTTCTTGCGGAGTCCGTCGGGCAGACGGTGACCGTCGATCGTGCGGGCGCCAGCGGCGTAGCGGGTCCAGAGCGCGGTGTCGGTGACGCCGGTGATGTACCCGCGCACGATGACTTCGACGGTGAGCGGGGTGGTCGTGCGGGCGATGAGCACGTTCGGATCGGGGGTGGCGATCGCGTGGTTGGCGACGAGATCGGCGGTGTGCTCGAACCACCACATCGACAACTGGTTGAGCACCTGCCCCTTGAAGGGCACGCCGGCGATGATCCGATCGAAGGCCGACAGGCGGTCGGTCGTCACGAACAGACGGTCACCGCCGGGAAGCGTGTACGAGACGCGCACCTTGCCCTCGCGCCGGTCCTCGAACGGCAGATCGATGTCGTCGAGGGGGGCAGGCAGCGCGGTCATCGGCTCAGAGCTCCTTCGCGTGCGCGATCCCGTTGTCGAACAACCGCAGGCCGAGGTGCTGCGCGCCGCCCCCGCCGCGGTGGTGGCGAGGGTGTTGGCGTCCGATGATGTGGTTCTCGGGGTGCGGCATCAGGCCGAGCACGACACCGGACTGGTCGGACACCCCGGCGATGTCGGCGACCGAGCCGTTCGGGTTGGTGCTGCGATACCGCAGCGCGACCTGCCCCGCAGCGGCGAGCGAGTCGGGGTCGGGGTGGACGTACCGGCCCTCACCGTGGGCGATCGGACAGTGGATCGTGTCGTCGAGCCCCTTCGTCCAGATCGAGACACTCTTCGGAACCGGGTCGAGCACGACCCACCGGCAGTCGAAACGCCCCTGCGCGTTGTGTCCGAGTGCACCGGGCAGCAGATCGGCCCGGGTGAGGACCTGGAAACCGTTGCAGATGCCGATGACCGGTCGGCCGGCCGCGACGAATTGGCGCAGGCCGTCGCCGATGCCGAGCACCAGGTCGAGCGCGAGCATGCGCCCGGCGCCGAGCGAGTCGGCGTAGCTGAATCCGCCGGCGACGACCGCCAGGCGGGCGTCGTCGAGGAGTTGGGGGCGGGCGACGAGCTCGCTCGCGAGCACCGTGGTCACGCTGGCACCGGCGAGTTCGAGCGCAGCGCGAACGTCGTTGTCGCGGTTCGTGCCCGGTCCGGCGATGACGATGGCGGGGACCCTGCTCACGCGTCGGCTCCGTTGAAGGCGTCGACGAGGAGTTGGATGTCGATGGGCTCGAGGCCCTCGATGGCCAGGACGGGGTCGTCGGTGACGACGCCGACGCGGAGCGCCTTGTCGTGCATGGCGTCGATGAACGCCGTGACGTTCGCTGGTTGCACCTCGACGAGCAGGCGGCCCGTCGACTCGCTGAACAGGCCGGTCGTGCGATCGGAGTGCGGGAGCGTGTCGACGCGTGCACCGAGGCGGCCGCCGATGCACATTTCGGCGATGGCGACGGCGAACCCGCCCTCGCTGAGGTCATGGCAGGACTCGACGAGACCGGACCGGATCGCCGCGTGGAGCCGCCGGTAGTTCTCGGGGGCATCGGGGTCGGGTGCCGGGACGACGCCCACGTTTCCCGGCGCGGGGTGGACCTTGTCGAGATGGGAGCCGGCGAACTCGGTGTTCGTGTCGCCGATCATCAACAGCACGTTGCCGGCCTCCGCGAGGTCAGGGGTGACGCAGTGGTCGGCGTCGGGCACGTGGCCGACGGCGGTGATCACCAGGGTCGGCGGGACGGCATGGCGTTCTCCGTCGGACCCGACGTACTCGTTGTTGAGCGAGTCCTTTCCGGAGACGAACGGTGCGCCGTACATGTGGGCGGCGGCGCAGCACCCGTCGACGGCGGCGACGAGTTCGCCGAGCGTGGACGGGCGTCGGGGGTCCCCCCACGAGAAGTTGTCGAGCAGTGCGACGCGATCGGGGTCGGCGCCGACGGCGACGATGTTGCGGATTGCCTCGTCGACGACGGCGACGGCCATCGCCTCGGGGTCGTGGAGGCCGTACCACGGGTTGACGCCGATGCCGATCGCGATGCCGTCGGCCGAGCCGGGTTCGGCGAGGACCACACCATCGGCGTGCGCGTCGGCGGCGGCACCGATCAGAGGGCGAACCACCGTGGCCCCGAGGATCTCGTGGTCGTAGCGGTGGATCGTCGCGGCCTTCGATGCGATGTTCGGATGGGCGAGCAGCCGGAGCAGCGTTGCGATCGGGTCGGCGACGCTGCGTCCGGTCACAGCGTCACGGTCCGGTGTGGGCAGCTCGGCGGTCATCGATCGCTGTGGCCGGCCGTCGTGCAGGAACGCGGTGACGATGTCGGCGACGACCACGCCGTGGTTGCGGACGACGAGTCGTCCGTCGCCGGTGAACTCGCCGATGTCGGCCATGTCGACGCCCACCCGTCGGCATCGTTGCTCGAGCGCGTCGAGGTTGCCCGGTGGGACGGCGACGACCATTCGCTCCTGGGCCTCGGAGAGCCACACCTCCCACGGTTCGAGCCCGGGGTACTTGCGTGGGACCAGGTCGAGTTCGACGTCCGCGCCGACGACCTCGGCCATCTCGCCAACGGCGGAGGAGAGCCCACCAGCGCCGCAGTCGGTGATGGACGAGTACAGGTCTTCGGCGCCGATCAGTGCGTCGATCAGCAGCTTCTCCACGATCGGGTCGCCGATCTGGACGCTTGCGCCGGCCACCGAGCCGGTGGTCGCGTCCATGGTCGCCGACGAGAACGTTGCCCCGCGTATGCCGTCACGTCCCGTGGCCCCGCCCAGCACGACGACGCGGTCGCCGGCGTGCGGGCCGTCGTGCAGCGCTCGTGCCGGTGCCGAACCGATGCAGCCGGCGAAGACGAGGGGGTTGGTCGTGTAGGCGGGGTCGTACAGCACCGCGCCGGCCACGGTGGGGAGGCCGATCTTGTTGCCGTAGTCGGCGACGCCGTCGATCACGCCGTCGCGGATGCGCCGCGGATGGAGCGCACCAGCGGGGAGGTCGGCGAGTGGCAGGTCGGCGGGCCCGAAGCACAAGATGTCGGTCACGGCGATCGGACGGTGGGCGATGCCCAGGACGTCGCGGATGACGCCGCCGACGCCCGTGTTCGCACCGCCGAACGGTTCCACCGCCGACGGGTGATTGTGGGTCTCGGCCTTGAGCGCGATCGTCGTGCCGGGCGTGAACTCGACGACGCCGGCGTTGCCGACGAAGGCCGACCGCACGAACGGGGCGTCGATCGATTCGGTGCAGTCGCGCAGCTGGCGCATCAGCGGGGTGATCGTGGCTGGTCCGTCCGGGCCGCCGGTGGTCTCGATCAGGGCGCGGAATGTCTTGTGAGCGCAGTGTTCGCTCCAGGTCTGCGCGAAGACCTCGATCTCGACGTCGGTGATGTCACGGTCGAGACGCTCGAACTCGTCGCGGATGACCCGGAGCTCCTCGGGATCGAGGTACAGCGAGCGTTGCTCGTTCAGGCGTTGCAGGCCGTCGTCGTCGAGGCCGCGGATGACGATCGTCTCGGCGGTGAGGTCGCTGCCTGCCTCGTCGAAGATCGGTGGGTCGATGACCCCCTGGGTCCAGCGCTCGACCACCGGATTGGCGATCAGGCGGCTGACCAGACGGTCGGCGAGTTCGTCGTCGATGTCTGCTCCGAACTCGATGCGTCGGCCTGTCGCCGCGTGCCGCACGGGGATTCCGAGCTGGTCCGCAGCGTGACGGACGGCGTCGGCGGCGGTGTCGGTGACCCCGGGCAGCATCGTGATCTCGGTGCCGGGCGTCGTCGGGGTCTCCCAGCTGCCGCGTTGGAGCAGCGGGTCGACGAGCACCGAGTGCAGTCGTTGGATGTCGTCGGCTCCGAGATCGGCATCGAGGAAGACGATGTCGGCGACGGCGACGGTGTCGTCGAGTGGAAGTCCGAGGTTCGCAGCAGCGGCAGAGATCGCGGCGCCACGCGGGTCTGGCTCGATGGTTCGGATGGTCAGACGATGCCCGGTGGCCACTGCTGCGACCCTAGGGATCGCGGCGGCGGCGCGCTGGGGCTTTGTACGAAATGTCTAGCGGCGGATCACGGCTGTGGAGCCTCGCGCACCGTGGTCCCGGCGCGGCACATGGCTCACCGCGTCAGGTGGAACAGCGCGTCGGCGGTGAGTGGCTGCAGCACCTCGAACGCTGGGAACGTCGGGAGGTAGGCCTCCGAGGAGACCGATGTGACGGTGATCGTCTCGCCCCCGAGCGGTGCGGGGAGTTCCAGTTTGCGGACCAGCCCCGACGTGTCGACCCAGAGCTCGATCGAGAGTGGGGCGTTCGGATCGGTGTCCGGCCACAGGTCGATGCCGGGTGCTGGCGTGGGGATCTCGACCACGGCCGTCAGGTCCAGCGGCGCGGCATCGGCTGCTGGGGGGACGGGAGCGGTCGACGGTACGGGGACGAGGTCGCCAGGGTTCATCGAGATGACGAGGTGGCGCGTGTCGGCGTTCTCGATGACCGCCTCGGTCGACCGGTCGATCGTGGCTCGCGTCCGCAGTTCGGGCGGGAACAGCTCGTCGAGCGTCCTGACCCAACGTGTGCGCCCCAGGGACTGCCCGAGCGGGAATTCGCCGCGAGGCAGGCTGTACCAGGTGGCCTCACCGACGAGTCGGGCGACGGCCCCATCGAACAGGGTGAGGATCTCGAGGTCGGGACGGTCGGCGCGCTCGACGATGGTCTGGGTCGCTCCGGTCTCGTAGTCGGTGGTCACGGTGTACGACTCGAGCTGTCCGGCCGGGCTGGTCGACTGCACCGTGTAGCTGGCGCTGCGGATCGGTGCGAGTGGCACGGTCGGCGTCGGGAACGCCAGCGGAGCGTCGGGCTCGTTGAGGGACTCGTCGCCCGTGACCCGATCCATGATCTCGGGTCCGTACACGATGCCTGCGGCGGTGAGGCCGCCGAGCACCGCCAGGACGAGCATCCAGCTGACGAATCGCCGTCCGCCTCCGGACGATCGGTGTTGCGGTGCCCGTGGGGGAGTCGAGCCGTTCATCGAGGTGGCGAACGGATTGGACACCGGCGTGGCAACCGGGCTCGGTGTGGCCGCGACGCGGGGAAGGACCGGGGGGACATTCACATCGCTCGGTGGGGGGAAGCCCCCCGCCAGCATCATCGGTGACTCCGTCGTGTCGTGCATACCTCCTTGGTATCGACACGGGCAGAAGCATTCTTGAATGGTGCAACTACTCTCGGCGCGATGGGCTCGGCTGCCGAAACGTGTGTCGTCGTCGGCGCTGGCTCCGCTGGTTGCGTGGTGGCGGCACGACTCTGCGATGCCGGTCTGCGCGTGGTGCTCCTCGATGCGGGGCCGCCGCTCGTGCCGGGCGAAGTCCCGCAGGCGATCGACGGATCGAGCTTCCTCGATGCGCTCGAGGTGCCTGGCCGCACCTTCGAGGCGTTGCGGGCGTCGCGGGTCGGTGGTGGTCCGTCCAGTCGGTATCAGCGCGGCCGCGGGGTCGGGGGATCGTCAGCGGTCAACGCGATGGTCGCGCTGCACGGCGATCCCGCGTTGTATCGGTCGTGGGGGTGGAGTGAGGCCGAGGTCGACGCTGCGTGGGCGTCCGTCGAGATTCCGGAGTCGGCGCCGGAACCGGGGGAGCTCGGCCCGGTGGATCGTGCGCTGCTGGCTGCAGCACCGACAGCGGAACGAGCACGCCTGACGCGACGGGACGGTCGTCGGGTGTCCTCGGCCGAGGCGATGTTGTGGCCGCGGCAGGACCGGCCGAACCTGGTTGTGCGCAGCGATGCGCTGGTCGATCGGGTCCTCGTCGAGGGCCGTCGCGCGATCGGGGTGCAGCTCGCCGACGGAGCGGTGATCGACGCCGATCGTGTCGTCGTGTGCGCTGGGGCGGTCCACTCGCCTGCGGTCCTCTTGCGGTCGGCGGTCGACACGCCGGGTGTGGGCCTCGGTCTGCAGGACCATCCGTCCGCCGCGCTCACCCTTGCGCTGCGCCCGTCGGCACGGTCCGACAGCACCGCCTTGGCGATCGGTTCGCTGCTCCGGCAGGGCGACCTGCAGTTCCTGCCGATGAACCACGTCGGTGCGGCGGCCGCGGGATTCGGTCTGTTGATGGTCGCGCTGATGCGGCCGCGTTCGCGGGCGGGCTCCGTTCGCCTGGCCAGCGATGATCCGTTGATCGATCCGGTCGTCGACTTCGCGTTGCTCGACGATCCGCACGATCTCGGGCGACTCGTCGCCGGGGTACGGATGGCCGTGGACCTGCTTGCAACCCCTCCCTTCGAGGAGATCGTCGAGTCCGTGCTGATCGATGGTGTCGGGACGCCGGTGTCGTCGCTGGTGGACGACGCGGCGATCGAACGATGGCTGCGGACCTCGACCGGTGACTACGTCCACGCCACGAGCACGTGCTCGATGGGTGCAGTGGTCGACGATGTGGGAGCGCTCCGCGGCTACGAGGGATTGTTCGTGTGCGATGCATCCGTCTTCCCCTCGATCCCCGACGTCAACACGCACCTCCCCACGACCATGCTCGCCGAACTCCTCACCGCCCGCTGGCTCCGCTGAGGTCGCCTGGCAGGTCCCGTCCGACACCACACGCTTCCGTGTCAGCGACGATGCACCACCACCACCACCACCACCACCTCGTCGTCGTGGCTGACACAGATGCCGAAGGACGTGGTGTGAGGGGCGTGCCAAGATGAGCCGATGGGGAACGACGTGAGTTTCGAGGAACTGGGTGGCGGTTGCTTCGCCTATCTCCAGGGCGACGGCGGGTGGGGTTGGAGCAACGCCGGGCTGATCGTCGGCGACGGGCAGTCGTTGCTCGTCGACACGCTGTTCGACCTCGACCTGACGGCAGCGATGCTCGATGCCATGGATGCGGTCACGTCGACGGCGCCGGTGGACACGGTCGTCAACACGCACGCGAACGGTGACCACTGCTACGGCAACGCCGAGCTGGTGCGTCGACGCCCCGGTGCCGCGATCGTCGCGACGGAAGCCACGGCGCAGGAGATGACCGAGACACCTCCGGCGATGCTCGCCGCGCTCAACAAGGCGCCGGGCGAGATCGGCGACCTGTTCAGAGGGTTCTTCGGCGACTTCGACTTCGACGGGATCGAGCTCGTGCCCCCGACTCGTACGTTCAGCAAACGTCTCGATCTCGACGTCGCGGGCCGGTCGGTCGAACTGATCGAGGTCGGGCCTGCTCACACCGCGGGCGACACGATCGTCCACGTCCCCGACTGTGCCACGGTCTTCACGGGCGACATCCTGTTCATCGGCGGAACCCCCATCGTGTGGGCGGGTCCGCTCTCGAACTGGGTGGCCGCGTGCGACCTGATGCTCGATCTCGGCGTCGAGACCGTCGTGCCCGGTCACGGCCCGGTGACGGACGCCGGCGGCATCATCGAGGTGCGTGACTACCTGTCCTACGTCGACTCCGAGGCGACCGCCCGCTACGAGTCGGGGATGGACGCGTTCGACGCTGCTCGCGACATCGGCCGAGCGCTCGGAGCCGACGAGCGGTTCTCGTCGCTCGGCGAGTTCGGGCGCATCGCGGTGAACGTCGAAGCGGTGTATCGCACGCTCGATCCCGACCATGTGGCTCCCGACGTCATCGAGCAGTTCCGTCGGATGGCCGACATCGAACGCGTCTGACTCGACCCGGATCGACTGCTCGTGATGACACCCCGCCGATGACCCCCCGCCGATGACACCGCGCCGATGACACCGCGCCGATGACACTCCGCCAGGTCGACATCGCCATCGTCGGCGACGGGCCCGCAGGCAGCGTGTTGGCCCATGCCTGCCGGGAGCGCGACGTCGACGTGGTGCTCGTCGGGCGCGACGAGGAGTGGTCAGCGACCTACGGGACCTGGGTCGACGAGGTGCCCGACCGGTTCCGTGGTGCTCTCGGAACGGTCATCCCGTCGATCCGGGTGCACGCCGTCGTCGACCAGGCGCTCGATCGTCCATACGGTGTCTTCGACAACGTCGTGCTTCGGTCGACGCTCCGCAACGAGGTCGACCACGTCATCGGCTCGGTCGGCTCGATCAGCGGCGCGAGCGGGCGGCAGCTCCTCACGATCGACGGCGACGAGATCCAGGCGCGTGTCGTCGTCGATGCCACGGGATGGCCGCCATCGTTCGCATCGACGTCGACCCGCCGGCCCATGGCGTGGCAGACGGCGTTCGGGATCGTGCTGCGGGAACCACCCGACGGTGACACGGGCCAGCCGACCCTGATGGACTTCCGGCCGGTCGGTGGCGGCGGGACGTTCTGCTACTCGATCCCGGTGCACGACGGCTGGCTCGTCGAAGAGACCATCCTCGCGTCGTCCGTGGCTGCGAATCCGGCCGATCTGGTGCCGAGGCTCGCCGCGCGGCTCGGGATGACAGCGGACGACGTCATGGCGTCGGCGATCCGTACCGAACAGGTCGCGATCCCGATGGGGGTGCCGCTGCCAGACCGGAACGACCAGATCGTCGCGTTCGGAGCGGCGGGCGGCATGATCCACCCAGCGACCGGATTCTCCGTCACCGCGTCGATGCGAGCAGCATCCCGAGTTGCCGAGGCCCTCGATGCCGGGCTCGAGCCGGCGGCGATCCACGAGGCGGTCTGGCCGTCGTCGTTGCGCCGGTCCCGAATCCTGCAGGACTACGGCCTGCGCATGCTGCTCGATCTCGACGCGACGCAGGTCGCCGAGTTCTTCGCAACGTTCTTCCGACTCGACGTCGACCGCTGGGCCCCGTACATGCGCATCGACGCTGCACCGTCGGAGGTGACACGGGCGATGACCGCGGTGTTCAGGACGGCGTCGTGGCCGACGCGGCGTCGGCTGATGACGGCAGGTCCGGCGGGCCTGCGTCGGCTGCTCCGTCCGTGACCCCGGTGTCGTCGCGGGCCGCGTCGCGGCGGCGGGTCGCGATCGAGCGACGGATCGCCAACACCCAACCGACCAGGACCGCGATCGCGAAGATCATCCACTGCACGGCGTAGGACACGTGGGGGCCGTTGTCGAGCGTGGGCGCTGGCGTGGGGAACGGATCGGTGTCGGTGACGGTCGGAATGCTGCCGATCAGATCGAGGTAGAAGGGGGCGACGTCGCCGGGCAATTGGGGGGCGATCGCGTCGACATCGACCCGTCGCACCTCGGCGAGTTCCCCATCGGTGGCGTCGGTCAGCCCGCCGAGCTGACGGGCTTGGGTGAGGCGGATGCGGCCGAGCACCTCGACGTCGCCATCGGGAGCCGCCGGAATCTCGTTGCCGACGCCGACGAACCCGCGGTTGACGACGACGGTCGTGTCGCCACCGTCGGCGTCCAGCGCCGTCAGGATGTTGTCGCCGGCCAGCCCCTCTTGGGTTCGGTTGAACCAGATGACCTGCTCGGGAATCCAGGTCCCAGCGACGGTCACCTGCCGCCACTCGAACGCTTCGGGATCGACCTCGGCATCGGCGAGCACGTCGTCCAGGGGCACCGGCGGCTGATCGATGCGTTCGGTCACCAGGGCGTTGAACTCCTTGCGCTCGTCCAGACGGCGGATCTGCCAGAAGCTGAGCGACACCATCAGCGCGATCGAGGCGAACACCACGACGTGGAACGCCAGCCACTTCGGACGCAGGAGGAAGCCGTACATCTCGGCACGACGGTAGCGGTGGCCGAGCACTACCGTGCGGCGCCATGACCGGGGATGAGATCACTGCAGAATGGTTGGGTTCGATTCTGGGGGGAACGGTCGGGCGGCTGACCCATCAGCGCATCGGCGATGGTCACATCGGCGTCAACGTGCGTGTGGGCATCGGCGAGCACGATCCGGGGCTTCCGGACTCGGTGGTGATCAAGCTGCCGGCCACCGACGAGACCAGCCTCAGCACCGCCGCGATGCTGCGCCACTACGAACGCGAGGTGCGCTTCTATCAAGAGATCGCGCCCACGGTCGACATGCGTGTCCCGGCCTGTTTCCATGCCGACTGGACGCCGGAAACCAACGACTTCGTGCTCGTGCTCGAAGACATGGCGCCCGCCGAGCAGGGCGATCAACTCACCGGATGCACGCTCGAACAGGCATACGTCGCGGTGCGTGAGTTGGCCAAGCTGCACGGTCCTCGATGGGATGATCCGACATTGTTCGACGTGGCGTGGATGGAGCACGGCGGTGGGGCCGAGGCGGGCATGCAGCTCGCGATGATGTGGCAGATGTTCTTCCCGGGGTTCGCGGCGACGTACGCGTCGCACCTCGCCCCCGACGAGATGGAGCTCGCCGAGCAGTTCGGTGCCCGCATCGTCGACTGGCGATCAGGGCGCGCCGCCTCGCCTCGAGCGGTCACCCACGGCGACTACCGACTCGACAACATGCTGTTCCAGACCCCGCAGGGTGGGCCGCCCGTCACCGTTGTCGACTGGCAGACACCGGGCCACGGCGAGCCGATTGCGGACCTCTCGTACTTCTGTGGTGCCGGGCTGCTTCCTCCGGAGCGGCGCGAGCACGAGCGGTCGTTGGTCGCTGCGTACACCGAAGCGCTGGGGGAGTACTCGATCGAACTCGACGACGACTGGGTGTGGGAGCAGTACCGCCGCGAGACGTTCGCCGGGCTGACCGTTGCCGCGATGGCGTCACAGATCGTGACGCTCAACGACCGCAGCGAGGCGATGTTCGGTGCCATGGCGTCGCGCCATCTCCGCCACGCGCTCGACCTCGACTCCATGTCGACGTTCTGAGACTCGGCCGACTCGGGCGTCACCGCTCCTTGAGGAAGGCGTAGTGCTCGGCGGCGAGTCGGTGCGCGTCGGGCTTCGGGAGCAGCCGTTTGGCCGCGGTGATCGCCCGGTCGAAACACTCGATGTACTCCGCGGACGCGCCGATCGAGACGATCTGGCGAACTTCGTCGAAGTAGATCTCTGACGCGGTCACCTGGAAGTAGTCCTTGTCCGGCTCGAGCGAGCGGATGCCGTCCGTGGTGACCTCGAAGTACGGCTCCACGAGCTCGAGCGTGGGCGATGAACTGACGTCGAGGACGAGCGCTTCCAGCACCGCGACCAGGCTGGCGACTGGCAACACGAGTGAGTACCCGTCGACACCGCTCGGCAGCACCCGAAACTGCGTCGTTCCGGCCAGGTGTTTGTCGACGATCGTCCGCGGTGGCTCCCCCTCCGGGCGCGCGGTCCCGAGGTGAGCCACCAGTTCCGCTTCGGTGAGACCGGCGATCGACGCGACGATTCCCTCGCAGGCGTCGGCCACCTTCTGCGGGTCGATCTCACGATTGGGTGCGAGCATCACATGAACCGGTGGCAGGTCAGTGCGGGTGACGACGTGGAACGTGATGCGGCCGAACGGCTTGACGATCCCCGAGATCTCGTCGGCGTGCTCGTCGCCGAGTGCCACGGCATCGGGGAGGAAGTAGAAGTGGGCGTCAGCGTTGGTGAGCGCGGAGATGGCGGGGCGGGTGTCATTCATGGTGGCGTCTCGCAGTTCAACGCGCCGACGCCATCGCGCGCAAACGGGCAGGGTCGCGCGTGCCCGACGGACCGGTGTCCTACGGTCGGGAAGATGAAGGATCATCCCGACGATCACCTGGCCGACCGGTACGGAGCGATGGACGCACTCGACAAGATCGAGTGGATGATCGAGAGCAAGGGCTGGGCGCTCGAGCCGGTGACCGCCGATCTCGAGGCCGTACCACCGACGCCCGGCTACGCCTACTCGATCGGGTTCCCCGACGCCGTCGACTTCGTCGATGTCGCCGTGTTCGGTCTGACGCCGGTCGCAGCGAATGGACTGATCACACTCGTGGCCGATGCCTGCCGCGGCGGCACGGAGATCCCCCTCGGCGTGGAACTCGTCGGCCTGCTGGACAACGACCTTCGGTGCATGTTCGCTCCGATCGATCTCGACCGGTGGGGCCCGTATTTCTCCACCGGCGCCGCCTGGTACCGAGGCGAGCCATTCGAGGTCGCCCAGCTCCTCTACCCCGACCGCAACGGGTTCATGCCCTACGAGACCGGTTTCGACCAACGGATGGCGTTCGCACAGCCGGTCATCGGCGACGTGACAGCGACCTGAGATCAGCCGTGACCATGATCTCGCTGACGCTTCCGGGACCGGTTGCCCGTC
>JBAWHL010000244.1:0-10861 GCA_049593815.1 Ilumatobacteraceae bacterium
CCACGTCGTCGGCCGCGAACTGCGCCGAAAACTGCAAGGAGCGGGTGGTCCGCCACCACCCGCTCCGAGAGCATCGCCGGCCGAATCCGCCATTCGGCCGGCGGGGTTCCCGCCAGAGGGAAACCTCAGTCGGTGCGGACCACCATGAAGGGGAGGCGGTGATCCGGACCGGTTGTCGTCCGCTTGGGACACTTGATTCTTCGGACGGTTCGTCCACGGACTTGAGTGTTTCTTCCTCCACGCACAACACTCTCCCCATGAGCATCCCCACGACCGACAACACCGAGTCGCCTCGAGCCAAGGACCGGCCGTGGATGATGCGGACGTACTCCGGACACTCGAGCGCCGAGGCGTCCAACGAGCTCTACCGAACCAACCTGGCCAAGGGCCAGACCGGTCTGTCGATCGCGTTCGACCTGCCCACCCAGACCGGGTACGACCCCGACTCGCCGATGTCGAAGGGTGAGGTCGGCAAGGTCGGCGTGCCCGTCGCACACCTCGGGCACATGAAGGCACTGCTCGACCAGATCCCTCCCGACAAGATGAACACGTCGATGACGATCAATGCGACGGCGGCCTGGCTGCTGGCGCTGTACGTCGCCAACGCCGAGACCCAGGGCGTGGGCGCCGACACACTGCGCGGCACGACCCAGAACGACATCGTCAAGGAGTACCTGTCGCGCGGCACGTACATCTTCCCGCCGGAGCCGTCGCGACGACTGATCGTCGACATGGTCGCCTGGTGTGCACAGAACGCTCCGCTGTGGAACCCGATGAACGTGTGCTCGTACCACCTCCAAGAGGCGGGTGCGACGCCGCAGCAGGAGATCGCCTACTCGATGGCGACCGCGATCGGCGTGCTCGACGCCGTGCGCGACTCGGGCCAGGTCTCGCCCGAGCAGTTCAGTCAAGTGTTCGGCTCGATCTCGTTCTTCGTGAACGCGGGCATCCGCTTCGTCGAGGAGATCTGCAAGCTGCGGGCGATGACCGACATGTGGGAGCAGATCGGTCGGGAGCGCTACGGCGTCACCGACGAAAAGGCGTTGCGCTTCCGCTACGGCGTGCAGGTCAACTCGCTCGGTCTGACCGAGGCCCAGCCGGAGAACAACGTGCAGCGCATCGTGCTCGAGATGCTCGCCGTCACGTTGTCCAAGCGTGCCCGCGCCCGGTCGGTGCAGCTGCCGGCGTGGAACGAGGCACTCGGGCTCCCGCGGCCGTGGGATCAGCAGTGGTCGCTGCGCATGCAGCAGGTCCTCGCCTTCGAGACGGACCTGCTGGAGTACGGCGACATCTTCGACGGCTCGGTCGTGATCGAGCAGCGCACCGATGAACTGCGCGCCTCCGCGCAGGCCGAACTCGACGAAGTGCTCGAGATGGGTGGCGCCTTCGAGGCGGTCGAGACGCTGAAATCACGTCTCGTCACGTCGATGGCAGCACGCACCCGCCGGATCGAGTCCGGCGAACAGATCGTGGTCGGGGTCAACGACTTCGTCGAGGCCGCCGATTCACCGCTGGGCGGAGACGGCGCGATCCTCAAGGTCGACCCGACGATCGAACGACGGCTCGCCGACGACATCGCCACATGGCGGTCCGCTCGCGACCAGGCAGCGGTCGACGCGGCGATCGACGAACTCCGACGAGCGGCAGCCGGGGGCGGCAACCTGATGCCACCGTCGATCGCGCTCGCGAAGGCCGGTGGCACGACCGGCGAGTGGGGCGACGTGATGCGTTCGGTGTTCGGTGAGTACCGCGCCCCGACCGGGGTCAGCGGCGCCACCGGCTCCGCGGTCGGACTCGGCGACGTCGTGGACTTCGTGAAGTCGATCGCCGGTGGCCCGCCGAAGTTCCTGGTCGCCAAGCCCGGACTCGACGGGCATTCCAACGGCGCCGAACAGATCGCTGTCGCCGCCCGCGACTCCGGCATGGAAGTGGTGTACTCCGGTATCCGATCCACACCGGAACAGATTGCCGCCGCGGCCCGCGACGAGGACCCCGACGTGATCGGACTGTCGATCCTCTCCGGATCACACCTCGACCTGGTCCCCGACGTGCTGAAGCATCTGAAGGCGATGGGCGTCGATGCCCCCGTCGTGGTCGGTGGCATCATCCCCGAGGACGACCGTCCCCGCCTCGCCGCCCTCGGCATCGCCGCGGTCTACACCCCCAAGGACTTCCAGCTCGCCAAGATCATGCGCGACGTCGCCGACCTCGCGGTCGCGCACCGCGCGACCCCCTGACGGCGTCCTGGACCGCTCCTCGCACCGTGACGCCCTGACGGGCTCGCCGCGATGGGTGCGCCTGGTCAGGCGGTGGCGGGGGTGTGCTGTTCGCGGGTGATCCAGCCGTCGAGGACGTCGCTGGACTCGAAGCTGGTGATCAGCGCGTAACGCGGGGCGTCGCCGTTGTGCACCACGACGTGCCAGAGGCGCTGGGTGTCGACCACGAAGCGCGATCCCTGATGCAGGGGCACGCGGACCTCGGTGGCGGGGTCGGGCAGGCCGTCGGCGCCGTTGTCCATCAGGATCATGTAGCTGTCCGGGTTGTCGGTGAGCTCGATCCACGACCGGACGACCCATCCCTCGTCGTCGGGATTGAAGCGGTTGTTGTCGTCGCGGTGGATCGAGCGGATCGCGGCGTCGCGGTCCTGCGGCTCGAGCTTGATGATGCGCACCCGGCCGAAGTTGGCGCCGACACCGTCGACGTAGTCACGAATGGTCGGGGCGAGCGCGGCGTTGGAGGTCCACTGCGCGTCCTTGTCGGTCTTGCCCTTGTCCCAGAACCCACGACAGTCGAGTTCACCGTCAGCGGACGCGATCGGAGCGAAGTTGGTGTCGCCGCCGGACTTCCAGTCCATGTACTCGAGTGCCAGGTACTCGCTCTCCGGCACGACGTACGGCAGGTCGGCGAGGACCACCACGCCGGTGTCGGCGAGCACGTCGAGACGGCGGTGCGGCGTGTCGAGTGGAATCGACACGCTCCAATGGTCGCTGTTGGGCCAGAAACTCATGCACTCAGTCTACGAACGGGCGCGGTCGGCGAGCGGGCACCCGCCAGGCGTCACGGCTCGGTGGTGTCGGCGGACGCGTTCGGCAGTTCGGCGACCAGGATGACCCCGGTCGGGATCTGCAGCGTCTGGCCCGCCTGGATGGCGTCCTGGTTGGCGAGGCCATTGAGTTCGACGATGGCCAGCACCGGCACCTGGAAACCCTCGGCGATCTTGCCGAGCGTGTCGCCCGACTTCACGGTGTAGAAGATGTCGCCGGCTGGAATCGTCGTCGACGTGGTCGAGGTCGTCGGAATCGTCGTGCGAATCGGCGGAAGCCGGTCCTGCGACGCCTTGTCGGTGGTCCCACATGCGACGCCGACGACCGCGGCGACGGCCACTCCTGCGATCACTCCCACTCGTCCGCGTCGATGCATGTCCGGAATGCTAGGCGGACGGGGATACCGCCCACACTCGCGCTGCAGCGTACGCTCGTCGGCGTGACGAGCGCCATCGCCGACAACCGTGCCTCCGAGTTCGCCTATCCCGGCGCGCAGCACCCGGATCGCCAGTACCGCGTCGACTCCAACGGACTCGGCATCGCCGTCCACGAATGGGGCTCCGCCGACGCCCCACCGATCTTCCTGGTCCACGGCGGCTTCGATTTCGGGCGCACCTACGACCTCTTCGGCCCCAAGCTCGCGGCGGGCGGGTGGCGAGTCGTCACGTGGGACCAGCGCGGGCACGGCGACAGCGAGCATCCCGAGCTGTATTCGTGGGATGCCGACATGCGTGACGCACTCACGGTCTTCGACCACGTGAGCCCGCACCGCCCGGCACCGGTCGTCGGCCATTCCAAGGGCGGTGCGCTGATGACACAGCTCGCCGACGCCCAGCCGTTCCGCTTCACCCACCTCGTGAACATGGACGGCATCCCCTTCAACCGGCGCATTCCCGATGTCGCCGAGCACGAACGCACCAAGATGGTCGCCGCCGAGATCGCCGGTTGGCTCGATCACCGCCGCACGACCGCCAACGCACAACGCAAGCCCGGCACCGTCGAGGAGTTGGCCAAGCGACGCGGCCGAATGAACCCACGCCTGCCGGAGGACTGGTTGAAGCGCCTCGTCACGGTCGGCGGCTACGAATCCGACGACGGCTGGCGCTGGAAGATCGACGCCTCGATGCGCTTCGGCGGGTTCGGGCCCTGGCGCCCCGAATGGACGCTGATGCGCCTTCCCGGGCTGCCGATGCCGTTCCTCGGCATCCTCGGCCGCGAGATGGAGGAGATGGGCTGGGGCACCCCACCCGAGAAGGTACTGCCCTACATGCCGCTCGAGGGTCGCTGTGAGATCCTCGACGACGTCGGACACTTCGTCCACATCGAGCAGCCGGATCTCGTCAGCTCGTTGATTCTCGACTTCGTGGGAGCCCCGTCATGACCACGACCATGCTGCGTCACGGCAAGATCGACCTCGCGCTGCACCGCCTGCGCGACCGACGCGCCGACGGTGCCCGTCCGCTCCTCATCCTCCATGGGCTCGGGGAGACCTCGCCGACGTCGGTGCCGAGATGGGCCGACGACTGGCAGGGCGAGGTCGCCGCGCTCGACTTCACCGGGCACGGAGGCTCCACGATCCCTCGCGGCGGCGGCTACACCGCCGAACTGCTGCTCGGCGACGCCGACGCCGCGCTCGCCGAACTGACCGGCGGTGACGCCGACGCGTCGATCACCGTGGTCGGACGGGGCCTCGGCGCCTACATCGCCTTGCAGCTCGCCGGCGCCCGCGCTGCGCAGGTCCACGGCGCGATCCTCGTCGACGGCCCCGGTCTCGCCGGTGGTCCGACAGGTCCCACCTCGCAGAGCTTCTTCTCCCTGCCGAACTCGGGCGACGTGCCCGATCCGTACGCGCTGGTCGAGCTCGGTCGAGACCTTCGTCCACCCGACTACGCGACCCTGTTCGTCCGCCTCGCGCTCGCTGGCTCCGACCTCGAGCAACCGGTCGCAGTGGCCAGCGTGTTCCGGCCGGAGTGGCTCGAGGCCGTCGCCCGCGAGCACGGCATTCTCCACGGCACCCTGGCCGAAGCACTCACCGCGTACGCCTGACGCCACCAATCTCGTCGCCAACCGCGCCACCAGCCCCGTCGCCGACCGCGCCACCAATCTCGCCGCGAACCGCGCCACCAGCCTGACCACCGACCGCGCCGCCGACCCCGGACCAGGCGCAGCGGTAGTGTCGCGACGTGTCCCCCGAAGCCTTCGTCCTGACGATGATCGTGGCATTCGTCGCGATGGAACCGTTGACGGCAGCGACCCACCGCTGGGTCATGCACGGCATCGGCTCGTGGTTCCACCGCAGCCACCACCGTTCCGACCGCGGTCCCTCGTGGGAACGCAACGACTGGTACCCGGTGATGTTCGCCGGGATCGTCATGGTCGGACTCTGGTTCGGCTTCCACCGCGACTCGCTCGCGTGGCTGATCCCGGTCGGCATCGGCATCACCCTGTACGGCGCCGCCTACGCCGCAGTGCACGACGGATACATCCACCGCCGACTCGACCCGTTCGGCGGCCACCGACTGCGAGCACTGGACCATCTGGCCGAAGCGCACCGTATCCACCACCTGTTCAACGGCGCCCCGTTCGGCATGCTCGCACCCATCGTCCCAGCCCACCTTCGCGAGCGCGCGTCACGTACCGAACGCAACCCGTTGTCGCCACGACCGCAGCGGATCACCGCCGGTTCGGCGAGATCACCACATCGCGTGGTGGATTGACGGAGGGTCGCTGTTAGATTCAGATCGCTCTCAACGAGACAAGGCCATTGCCTACCAGGCCCCCATCGTCTAGTGGCCTAGGACACCACCCTTTCAAGGTGGCGGCACGGGTTCGAATCCCGTTGGGGGTGCGGCGCGAAAGCGTTGGTTACATATCTGGTCCCGTGGTGAAGTCAGGAGTTCACGCCGGCCTGTCAAGCCGGAGGTCGCGGGTTCAAATCCCGTCGGGACCGCAACAGGGGCCACGCGTCATCGAAAGGTGACACGTGGCTTTTGTCAATACGGCCGAGTCTCCTGACTCGGCTGCCACGGTCGAGTAGCTCAGTTGGCAGAGCACACGCCTGAAAAGCGTGGGGTCACCGGATCGACGCCGGTCTCGACCACTTCAAACGGCGGTGCTCGCACGAGTCGCGCCCGCCTCGATTTCCTTGGCGAGATCGTCGACGTAGGTGTTGAAGTCGACCTGCATGCGGTGGCGCGGGCTGTCGTAGAAGTGACCGAGGTGGATCTTCTCGTCGGCGGCGGTCGTGGCATCCATCTCCGCGTGGTCGGGGAACGCATACGTGCCGTCGATCGCCGCGACGACGAGCTTGGACTGCTGCTCCGCGAAGTTCACCAGCGTCGGCAGGGGTTGCGCCAGACCGAGGAAGAACAGGTTCTCGAAACCGGGCTTCACCATCCGCTTGTAGAGCGGGAAGGTGTTGTCGTCCGGAGTCAGCTCGGGCTGGTTCAGGAACGGGAACGTGACGTTGTACCCCGTCGCCCACACGATGGCATCGATCTGCTCTCGCGACCCGTCGGTGAACACGACTCCGTCCCCGTCGAGACGCTCGATGCCGCCCTTCGGGCCGATGTCGCCCGAACCGACGCGCAGCAGGAATTCACTCGACACCGATGGATGCGCGTCCAGTGGCCGGTGGTCGGGCTTGGGCAGGCCGTAGTCCTCGGGGTTCCCGATCAGCTTCACGATCTTCTTCCGGGCGAGGGAGCGGCCGAGCTTCGCCGGCATCCACTTCGGCAGCACCGCCTTGTCGGCAGGAGCGCCGTTGACGTACTTCGGAATCACCCACACCCCACGACGCATCGAGATGAACAGCGCCTGGGCGATCGGTCGTTGCGACAGCTCGGAGGAGATGTCCATCGCCGAGTTGCCCGCCCCCACCACCATGACGCGCTTGCCGCGGAAGTCGTACGGCTCGAAGGGATCGCGGTAGTGATGCGAGTGGACCTGGTACCCGTCGAACGTGCCGGGATAGGTCGGCATGCGCGCATCCCAGTGATGCCCGTTGGCCACGATCAGGTTGTCGTACTCGCGCGTCTCACCCGTGGAGAGGGTGACGCTCCACCGATCGTCGGCGAGGCGCTGACAGTCGGTGACTGCGGTGTTGAAGGTGATCGTCTCGCGCAGTCCGAAGTGGTCGACGTAGTCGTTGAAGTACTGCAGGAGCTGGGAGTGATGCGGGAAGTCCGGCCAGTCGGCGGGGACCGGGTAGTCCTCGAAGGCCAAACGCCACTTCGATGTGTCGATGTGCAGGCTCTGGTAGCACGACGACGCGCCGTTCGGATTCCCGAAATACCAGTTGCCGCCGATGTCATCGGACATCTCGAAGCAGTCGTATGGCAGCCCGACGTCCTGCAGACGCTTGGCCATCGTGAAGCCGGAGCAGCCCGCGCCGATGATGCAGGTGGTCGGCACGGATCGCTCGGAAGGCATCCGCTGACTTTCGCGCACCGAGCCTCGACGGCAAGAAGCGAACGAGTCGTCAGCCGCCGCGGATCGAGTCCAGCGTTGCGTCGATGACCGACTGCTCGATACCGCAGTCGAGCGCCGCTTGGACCACCGGCGCAGCGGCCGCATCGTCACCCGCGATCACGGCGCCGGCGTCGATGTTGTCGATGCCCCCGGGCACGGACTCGATCGCACAGTTCGCCTGGTTGGGTGGCACGCCCTGCGCCGTCAACTCGTCGAAGAGGATGCCGCCGACGAGCGACGTCGGCCTGTCGGTCCCGAAGTCGTCGGGGTCGATCAGCGGACCCTCGGGCACCGTGTCGCCGGGCACGGTGCTCGGCGGGACGGTCGTGGTCGTGGTCGTCGTCGTGGTGGTCGTGGTCGGCAGCGGCGTCGCGGCGAACTCGATGCTGCTCGCCGTGCCCGTCGACGTGTCGGCGGTCGCGTAGACCGCGACACCGGCGGCGACGAACCCGACCGCGCCGATCGCGGCGCCGACCGTCTGCGGTCCGGGCATCGCCGCAGCGAGCCGTACCGAGTCGTTCGTGCCGGCGACGGGTGTCTGCGTCCCGAGCCACCCCTTCTCGTCGACCCACACCGACAGCGGCGGCATCACGACGAGTGCCGCCAGCAACGCGATGGCCACGTTGAGTGTGACGATGATGCCGAAGTCCCGCAGCAGTGGGAGCGATGATCCGATCAGCACGCCGAACCCGCAGATGGTCGTGACGGCAGAGGTGAAGAACGCTCGCCCGGTCCGGCTGGCGGCGGTGTCGGTGGCCTCGCGGGGTGGCAACCCTCGCTGACGCTCCTCGAGGTAGCGACCGAGGATGAGCACCGAGAACTCCGCGCAGCTCGCGATCACCAGCGGGCCGCTCACGGTCGTCAACGGGCTCAGCGAGAAGCCGAGCAGTCCGACGACGAGCGATGACACGCCGACGGCGAGCAACACCGGCACCAGCGCCAACAGGGCCCGGCTCACGCTGCGGAAGCGCAGCACGAGGAACAGCCCCGCCAGGCTCAGTGCGAGGTATGTCAGGTTGGCTCGGTTGGCCGACAGGTTCTCCAACAGGCCGATCCCGACGGTGGCCAGACCGGCAGGGGTCGCACGGACAGCCTCCTGCCCGTCGTCGAGGTCGACGAGCAGAATGCTGTCGGCGGGCAGGTCGAGTGCGTCGATTCGACTCTGGAGGTCCGCCTCCAGCTCCTCGACGAACTCGGCACGATCCTCGAGGCTCGACGGTGCGAGTCGGAGGTTGACCTGGGTCGCCGTCGGATCGTCGGCCGAGCGCAGCAGCGCGCTCAGGATGTCCTCGGGCATCTCACCGACCGATGCAGCGACGTCGAGGGAGGTCGGAGGGATGAACGTCGAGCCGGGAATCGCGATGATCTTGCCCATCGTGTTGACCATGCTCGACGTGGAGACGACCTCGGGTCGTTCCTCGGCGTCCAGCGTGAAGTCCCACACGAGGTCGATGACGTTCTGGTCGTAGATGTTGTTGGCGGCGACGAGAATGCCGAGCGTCGACGAGAACCCGGTCTCGTCCTCGAGGCGTTGGATGTCGTTGACGACCTGGCTGTCCTGGTCGATCCACTTGATCGGATCGGACTCGATCTTGGCCCGGCCCTCGACGAGCACGCCACCGACGAACAGCAGCGCCGACAGAATCACGAGCGGGAGTCCGAGCTTCGTGGGGAGGCCGCCGAGCTTGACGACGATGCGCTCGACCATCGACGTCCCGCGTGTCTCGGTGCGGTGCTTGTACTCGCGGACACCGAGCACCGACGCCGGGACGACGATGCCGATGACGACGAGGACGACGATGCCGATCGCGAGCAGCACACCGAAGTCGCGGATCATCGGCACCTTGGAGATCCGCAGCGCCATGAAGGCGAGCACACCGGCGACCGTCGCTGCGAGCAGCGGTGGCGCGAGGTTGGCGAGCGTCTCGCTGATCGGGTGGGCCTCCTTGTCGAGCACCACCTCTTCCTCGACGCGGTTGTGCACCTGGATCGCGAAGTCGATGCCGACGCCGATCAGGATCGGCAGACCGGAGATCGTGACCAGCGACAGGTCGATCCCGAGAATGCCGAGAATCGAGAAGGCCCAGAGCACACCGATGACCACAGCGAGCAACGGCAGCAGGCGCCAGCGAACCCGGAACAGCAGTGCCAGGACGACGGCCATCAAGCCGAGGGCGGCGGCCCCGAGGGTGAGCATGCCGCCCTTGAGGTAGTCGTTGATCTCCGCGAGGTACACGGGCGAGCCGGTGACGGTGAGGTCGAATCCCTCGAAGGTCGCCGTCTCGAGAATCTCCTGCACCTGCTGGGTGGCAGCGGTCTGCTCGTCGAGTGTCGCGTTGCCGGTGAGCACGACGCCGCCGACCGCGGTGCCGTTGATCGGACCACCCTCGACGTTGGGGAACGTGCCTTGCAACGACGCCCGGACGACGAGGTCCTCGGTGGCGGGAGCGATGGGACCGTCGTCACCCAAGGTGAAGCCGTCGTCGCCGAAGATCAGGAGCTGGTTGTACTCGGGGTTGCCGATCGTCTGGTCGTCGACGGCACCCAGCCGGGCGAGGGCGATGGAGATGTCGGCGTTGCGGGCCTCGACCCCGGCCTCGTCCCGTCCGGCGGCCGACAACAGCGCGGCGGAACCGACGCCGTTCGAGAGCAGGTTGGAACTGAAGGTCAGCGACGTCAGGGGCGTCACGACCGCATACGCCCCGTCGACGGTCGCGAGTTCGGCGTTGATGCGCTCGAGCTGCTCCAGGTTCGCTCCCTCGTACAGCTTGCTGATGTCTGATCCGTCGGTCGAGGAGAACAACAAGATGACGGTCTCCCCACCGAAGTCGTCCTGGAACGCGACGTTGTCGATGGCGACCTGCGAGTCCGGGTTGAGATAGCTGTCCTGCCCGGTCGCGAACTCGACATTGCGGCCGCCGATGGCCAGCACTGCGGTGATCACGACCACGACCGCCGCGACGATCTTCCACTGCTTGCCGAGCGCCACACCGAGCCAGCGCCAGAATCGTTCCATCATGTCGGTCTCCCAGGTCGTTGGTGGCCCACGGACCACAGGCCGTCGATCATAGACATCGACCGAGGATGTCCGACCACGACCGCTCGCGCCGGCGATCCCCCGATCCGCACACGTGACAAGCTCGGTGCCGTGACCGTGGCAGCCGAGCTCTCCGACATCGTCGGCGCCGAACACGTCCTGACCGACGACGATCTCCGGTCGAGCTACGAGGTCGACTGGACCCGACGCTTCCACGGTGCCTGTTCGATGGTCGTCCGGCCGGGTTCCACCGACGAGGTCGCCGCGGTGCTGGCCCACTGCAGCGATTCGGGCATCGAGGTCGTGACGA
>JBAWHL010000245.1:0-2824 GCA_049593815.1 Ilumatobacteraceae bacterium
GGTCAACACAGTGACCAGACTCCAACTCAGTCGAACAACGATGAAACGCTTCATGTCCTCCCCCGCACTACCGGATCAGGACTGAGCGATGGAAGCGTTCTCGAGGTGGATCTGGCCGCCACCTTCCATCCACACGCCCATCAGGTCGGCATTCGCACCGGCAACCGGCGCAACCTGGAGAGGTGTGATCAACGGAGCCTGCTCGTTCTCGAGCATCCGGGCCTGGGCCCAGATCTCGTTGCGCTCGGCGGGGTCCACCGTCGCGATGGCCTCTTCGTACAGCGCATCGAACTCAGCGTTGTTCCAGTTGCACTCGCAACGACCCGAGAGCAGGAAGTTCATCGAGAACGCCGGTTCTGCGGGAACCGACTGGACGTTCGGGACGACGTAGTCCGGGAACGACTTGCCAGCGGGGTAGAACGCGTCGACCCAGACGGCCGTCTCGTTGTTGTCGATGACCAACTCGATGCCGATCTCGGCGAGCGAGGCCTGGAGAATCTGACCCGAGGCATCCCACTCCGGTCGGGCGCCTGCACGGCCCCACCACGTGAGCTTGGTTCCTTCGGTCATGCCAGCCTGCTCGAACAGGTCGGCAGCCTTCTCGAGGTCGTAGCTGTACTCGATCAAGCCGGACGCGTGCGCCGGGTTGGAGTCGGCCAGAATGTTGTTGGTCGTCGACACTTCGCCCTGGCCGAAGTAGGCGGCCTGGAGGATGGTCTCACGGTCGACGGCGTAGTTGATGGCCTGTCGGGCGAGTTCGTTGTCGAACGGCGGGCTGCTGACGTCCAGTTCCCACGTGACTGCCTGGCTGGGAACTTCCGGCCGGACGATCTGCAGTTGGCTCTGGTCTTCGATGCCACCGACGTCGGACAGCGGTGTGCCCCACAGGATGTCGATGTCACCGTTGCGCAGGGCCGTGACCGCTGCGGTCGGGTCTGCGGCTGCGGTGAACTCGATCGTCGCCAGACCGGCGGGCTCGCCCCAGTAGGAGTCGTTGCGCGTGATGGTCAGCGACGTGTCGGGTGAGAAGTCCTCGACCACGAACGGGCCGGAGGTGACCGGCGACGTGTTGATGTCGTCGAGTGCGTCGACCTTGATGATCTTCACCCAGGTGATCGACTCCGGAAGCAGCGCGTTCGGCCGGTTCATGTTGAAGACGACGGTCTTGGCGTCGGGAGCGTCCACCGACTCGATGCTGTCGATCTTGTTCCGTTCCTGGGTGACGGTCTCGGGATCGAGGTAGTAGTCGAGCGCCTTCTTGACCTCGGTCGCGTCGATTGGCGAGCCATCGGAGAACGTGGCGCCGTCCACCAGGGTGAACGTCCACTCGGTCGCATCGTCGTTGGTCGTCCAGGACTCGGCGAGTTGCGGCACGATCGCGCCGTCTTCGGACGCTTGTGTCAGCGACGTCCAGAGCAACGGGAAGAGCGTCTCTTCGTAGGCGAATGTCCGGATGACCGGGTTCAGTTGCGGAAAGCCGTTGGTCGAGCCAACGACGATCGAGCCGTCTGCGTCGCCCGAGGCAACGGTGTCATCGGTCGCCGTGTCGTCACCGGCGCTTTCGGTCGTATCGGCACCACTGCTGTCGTCACCGCTGTCGCCGTCGGATGACCCGCATGCTCCAAGAGCAAACGCGAGCACTATGCCGCCCGCCATCCATCTCACTGATCGATTACGTACACGCATCTCTTCCCCCTGTTCGTCGTGGTGACCGCAGCTCTTCCCGGACGAGTTGTTCGGCACTACAGAACACCGTTCGTATTTGCGGTCAGAGTACTTTCCGCGCCGGATCACGTCAAATGTCGATCGTCATGGCATCGGGCGGCCCTGCGCGAGATCGGCGATCTGTTCGGCGGCGGCGCGGACCGCTCGACCGACGCTGCGAGGTTGGGCCAGCAGCGGGTCGGCCTTGAGCCCGGTGACGCTCACGGCACACGGCATGGCGCCTGGCAGGTTGAGCACCGGGGCGGAGATGCACATGATTCCCTCGGCGTCCTCCTCGTCGTCGATGCAGAAGCCGTCGATCCGCGCCCTGGCCAGCACGGTCAGCAGGTGCCCGGGGTCGGTGATGGTTCGCTTGGTCCGCGCGGGCATCCCGATGCGGTCGAGGATCTCTCGTACCTGATCATCCGAGAGTGTCGACAACAACGCCTTGCCGACACCAGTGCAGTGCGGCCACTCCTGCCGGCCCATACGGAGGTCGAGCCGCACGGCATTCCGGGTGTCCACGCGGCCCACGACCACCGCCCAACCTTCGTCGAGCACCGCGACGCGCGAACTCAGGCCGGTCTCGTCGGTCAACCGCTTCAACGCCGACTGGGCGAGGTCCGCGACCGAGGTCTGGACCGACGCCTGCTGACCGAGCCGCACCAATGCCAATCCGAGGCGGTACCGGCGAGTCGCTCCGTCTCCCTTGTCGGCCACGAGCCCGTGCGCTCGCAAGGTGTACAACGTGGAGAACGCCGTGCTCTTGGAGACGCCGACGAGCCGAGCGATCTCGGTCACGTTCAGCCCGTCGCCACGAGCATCTTCCAGCGCTTCGAGGATCTTGATCGCGCGCACCACGCTCTTGACCACGTACCGGTCGTCGAGCTCGTCATTGCCGTCGGCATTCAAATTCGGTCTCGTGTTCGGCATCACAGAATCATAGGTGAGATGAGAGACGACCGGTGACGAGTGCGCTCGTGCCTACGCTGGCGGCATGAGCAGCATCGACATCGTCACGCCGCCGGGGGCACTGCTGGGCGAAGGTCCCACCTGGTTCGCCTCGGATCTGACGCTGCGCTGGGTCGACATCCTGAGCGGTTGCCAGCACGCGATCGAC
>JBAWHL010000246.1:0-1962 GCA_049593815.1 Ilumatobacteraceae bacterium
GCCAACGGGAGATCGAAGAAGTCGAGCGCGGCGTGATGGGCGGCATCGACGACGCCGTCCGCGATGCCGTGGCCGACAACGGTGAAGAATCCGACCTCTCGACAGGCACGGTCGATCTGTCGACCGAGGCGGGCCCGCTCGCCCGCATCGCCGCCGACGAATCCGGCGAAGTCGATGACCGGGACAGCGTCCGGCGGCCGTGTCGTGCTCGTCACTGGTGAGCGAGCCGCAAACCGAGGCGTGGCCACGGGAACGACACGAGCCGACCGGTGCTCGAACAGGTGACGTACGCGGTTCGCAGATCGTCACCGCCGAAGCAGATGTTGGTGGTCATCAGGTCGCCGGTGGCGTGGTGCTCGACCTGGGTGCCATCGGGAGAGATCGCGGTGATGCCACCGTTGAGCAGCGTGGCGACGCAGACCCAACCGTCGCCGTCGACGCCGAGTGAGTCGAGGAGCTGATGACCTGGCAGGCCGTAGAGGACAGCGGTCGGGTCGAGCGGGTCCGCCGGAGCGAGGACGCCGGGCGCGGTGATCGCCCGTTGGAACACACGGCCCGTGTGCGTCTCGGCCCAGTAGAGGGTGTCGTTGTCGGGTGAGAGGCCGATGCCGTTCGGGGCATCCGTGGGAAACACCGCCTCGGTCACGCCCGTCCCGTCTGCGTGCGCGTAGTAGATGCCGGTGAGGTCGGCGGTGCGTCGGTCGGTGTCACGGATGCCGTGGTCCGTGAACCAGAAGCCGCCGTGGCCGTCCATGACGAGGTCGTTGGGACCGCGGAAGGGACGGCCATCACACTGTGTGTAGAGATCCGTGACCGTGCCGTCGGCCGGATCGACCCGTTGGATCCGCCCGCCGGTGTACCGCTGGTCGTCGAAGCCTCCGGGAATCACGAGACCCCCGAGGTCGACCGGCGTGAACGTCCCGCCGTTGTTGCAGAGGTAGATCGCACCGTCTGGTCCGACGGCGGCGCCGTTGGGCCCGCCAGGAACCTCGGCCACGGTCTCCTTGGTCCCGTCCGGGTGCACTCGGGTGAGGCGTTCACCGAACATCTCCACGACCACGACCGAGCCATCGGGCATGGCGATCGGGCCTTCCGGGAACTCGAGTCCCGAGGTGATCTCGGTCAACTCGGGCGTGAACTCGCGTACCTCAGGTGATGCCATCTCCCCATGCTGCCAAACCGGTTGCGATTCGACCCCACTCGGCGAGCGACGGTCGGTTCAGACCTGACCGTTCTGTTGGAGGAGTTCGAACTCCTCCACGGTCATCAGCACCGAGCGCGCCTTGGATCCCTCGCTGGGACCGACGATGCCGCGCTGCTCGAGCAGGTCCATGATCCGCCCGGCACGGGCGAACCCGACCTTCAACTTTCGCTGCAGCATCGACGTCGAGCCCAATTGGCTGCGTACGACGAGTTCCATGGCCTGACGCATCATCGCGGTGTCCTCGTCCTCCTCGCCGGCGGAGAACGCGTTGGCGTCGGACGTGACGTCGAGCCCGTCGAAGGATGCCATCGCACCAGCGGCACTCGGGCCGCCGCTCTGTCCACCGAGCGGGGGCACCAGTGCTGACTGGCCGCTGGATGCGCCGCTGTCGCTGCCTCCCTCGCCGCCGGACTCGACGTCCTCGGAGTAGATCGGCTCGGGCGACTGCTCACGCCAGTGCGAGACGACCTGGCGGACCTCTTCCTCGCTGACGAAGGACCCCTGGATGCGGTTGGCCACCGACGAGTTGCCGGGCAACAACAACATGTCGCCCTTGCCGACCAACTTCTCCGCGCCCGGTTGATCGAGGATCACCCGGGAGTCGGTCAGGCTCGACACGGCGAACGCCATGCGGGCGGGGATGTTGGCCTTGATGACGCCCGTGATCACATTGACCGACGGGCGCTGGGTGGCGACGATCAGGTGGATGCCGACCGCACGTGCCTTCTGAGCGATGCGGGTGATCGACTCCTCGACAT
>JBAWHL010000247.1:0-2136 GCA_049593815.1 Ilumatobacteraceae bacterium
ACCTGGTGGTCCGCTGCCATGACCCGCGCCCGAGCCTTGTCGTTCGCGTTCGTCCTGATCGCCATCGGTGTCTTCGGCGCGGTGATCTACCTCGAGACCACCAATGGCGTCGCTGCGCCGGCCACGACAACCACGACGTCGACCACGTCCACGACATCGACCACCACCACGACGTCGACCACGTCCACGACCTCGACGACATCGACGACCACGTCCACCACGCTGCCGCCGACGACGCTGCCACCCACGACGCTGCCGCCGCCTGAGCGCGCCAGCGTCCCCGTGGTCGTGTCGAGCGGATCACCCACCGGTGAGCGCGTGCGGCCGACGGCGTTCATCATGAGCACGGTCGGTTGGACCGACATCCGCGACCTCAACGGATCGTTGCCGCTGGTCGAGACGACCGTCTTCTACGTCGAGGGTCTCCAGAATGCCGCCGAGTTGTTCGCCGCCGACGCGCAATGGCCGATCACCGCGATCGCACCGATGTCCGAGGCGCCACCGGTGGCCGGCCTCGGCAACGCGCAGCTGCTCGTGTATCTCGGCGGCTCCTGACCGTCCCACCGTGCGACACCGTCGGCTCGGCCGGTCGGTGCCCGGCTGATCCACTGCTCCGCTCGGGTGCGCGTCAGTCGTTGAAGCGGGTGACCTCTTCGGCATAGCGCTGTTCGAACAGGTCGAGCACCTCGCCGGGCTCCGCATGACGGCCGGTCGCCGCCTTCGAGTACAGCACGTCGCCATCGACGACCACGTCGAACACGCCCTTCGAGCCGGTGACCAACGTCAGCTCGTCGATCACGTGCTGGTAGTTGGACAGCAGATCACTCGCCGCGCTCACGGCGCGGGCCGAATAATCTCAAGGGACGCAGTAGGTGATGCTGATCACATGTGCCATGCGGTCGAGCGTACCGCTGGCAGCGCCCTCGGTCGGGCCGCCCATCTCTGTGACAGCCATTCGTCAGAGTGGTCTGCGTATGGAACCCGCCACCACCGTCGACTTCGCCAGTGCCGCCCGCTCGCTCACGCGGGAGGCGCGTCGCCGGGGGTTGGTGCCGCCGAGCTTCAGGTGCCCGCCGCGTCTCGTCGGCGTCGATCGGTCGATTCGGCGCCGTGCCGACAGCGCCGTCGTCTCGATCCGGCTGAAGGGGCGGCCCCGGGCGGCCGTCATCGCCGACATGATCGAAGGCGTCATCGTCGCCAACCAGCTCCGACCTCCCGACGCCGACCGCGTGCGCAGCGACCTGTGGGTGGCGATGGAGCACCTCGACACGCGAACCGCCGGAGCCGCGGCGTGAGTGCACGGCGCAGCACACCGATCACCGGACTCCCGCCCGGGAGTTCAGGGCCGCGGCGAAGCGCACGCGGTAGCGTCAGGCGGGATGAGAATCTCCGAGCGGGTCGACAATGCCGTTCGGGCGATGGCCGTCCTCGCAGCGGGCGACGGCGAATCGATGAAGGCCGACGCGATCAGTCGCAGCCAGGACATCTCGCTCAAGTACCTGCTCGACATCCTCCGTGACCTCAAGCGGGCCGAACTCGTGCGCTCCAAACGCGGACCCGACGGTGGGTTCACGCTGTCACGACCGGGCTCCGAGATCTCCCTCGCCGACATCTTCCGGGCGATCGATGGTCCACTCGCCGACGTGCACGACGAGAGCCTGCGCGGGCTGCAGTATCCGGCGCCCGCCGAATCGCTCCCGCTCGTCTGGATGGCGATCCGAGGCAGCCTGCGCAGCGTCCTCGAGACCGTGTCGGTCGCCGACCTCGTGGCCGGTGACCTGCCGGCGAGCGTCGCCGAACTCGCCCAGTCCTACGAACAGACCACCCAGGCCCGCCACGGCACCTGACGCTCCGGCAACCTGACGCTCCGGCAACCTGACGCTCCGGAGTTCCGGTGCTCGTGCACCACGCGCTGCGGCCACCTGAGCGCTCCTGTGACCGGGTGTCCGACGCCGGGAGCCCAAGCCGGACGCCGAAGTCGAGGCTGGAGCCGAAGTCAGCGCCGGAACGGTCGTCAGCCGGCTTGGAGGGCTTCGACGCGTCGGACCATCTCCTGGCTGAGGATCGCCATGTCGTCGGTGTCGAACGGGATGCGTTCGGTGCCGTCGAAGCCGTCGGTGCCACGGATCATGATGC
>JBAWHL010000248.1:0-3440 GCA_049593815.1 Ilumatobacteraceae bacterium
GGACGATGGCGGCGTGGGTCCGCTGATCGCTCCGCCACACATGGTCGATCTCCGCCAGCTGTTGCTCCGCCTCGTCGAGGCGATCGAGCTGGGCGAGCGCAACCGCGCGGAGCGCCTGGGTTCCTGGGTGGAGCCCGCCGACGAAGTCGCGCACGGCCACGAGCGGGAGTGCGCGCTCGGCGTGAGCGTTGGCATCGCCCGGCCGCCCGGCGGCGAGCGCGGCCGTCGCCAGCATCACCCGCCACATGCCCTCCGGCTCGTCGCGACCGGCCGCGCAGCGGAGGAGCTCGTCGTCGGCGAGCGCCTGCGCCGATCTCGGGCCGTCGCTGACCAACGTCACGATGAATTCCGACAGCCGGAGGAGGTCGCGACCGTTCGGCAGTGTGGTCGTGTACTGATCGGCGAGCGCTGTTCCGGTGCGAACACAGGCTCGAGTCCCGTCCACGTCGCCGCCCAGGGAGCCGACCAGCGCGGACATGATCGCCTGGTTGAGGGTGGCCAACGGGTCGTCGATCGACGGTGACGGCGTGGCGCTGCCGCCGGTGCCCGAGAGCAACTCGATCTTGCCGATGTCGGCGGCGAGAAACGCGGCCCAGTGCGGGTCGGAGATGTCGGCGAGCGTCGCTCGCATCACCTCGACCGCTTCGTCGCGACGCCCGAGCCTCGTGCCGAGATGGAGCCCGAGCCGGCCACCGGCGCGGGCGCGTTGGCTGTCGGTGCGAGCGTGCTCCAGGGCGGCACGCAGGTGTGGGTCGGCCTCGGCGGTCGCGAATTGAGCTGACAGCGCGGCGCCGACGACGAGGCGCGCCTCGACGTCGTGCGGGTCCAACTCGATGGCCCGCTCGCCGAGATCGACGGCCAGTGCGTGGTCGAGCAGCGCGAACGCCCGTCGGGCCGTGTCGCGCAGCCAGCCGACGGGAACGAACAGTTCGTGCTCGATCCGCCGCCGTACCAGCCGGAGGGCGAGGTCACCCAGATGGTCGGGCAACTTCGACAGCACGTCGTCGGTGATCTCGTCGAGTGTGGCGCGGTACTCCAGGGTGCTCAGTGACGTTCGGGCCGCCTCGCCGAGCAACGGGTGGGCGATGCGCACCATGCCGGCGGAATCGGTGTCGACGAGCCCCCGATGCTCCAGTTCGACCAGATGGTCCGCGATCGGCAGGCGCGAGATGAGCTCGAACGAGATGGGCTCGACGATCGAGACCGCGACCAGCGCGTGGCTCGCCTGACGATCGAGTGATCGGAGGCGGCGGCCGATCGCGCTCGCGAGGCTCCCTTCGGATGGCAACGGCCCGAGGAGGTCCCATCGTCGGTGCGCGAGGGCGATGGCGGCGCTGTCGAGACCGGCGATCAGCAACTCACGCAGGAACAGCAGATTGCCGCCGCTGCGAGCGAACAGTTCGTCGCTCAGCCTGGTCGTGACGGGACCGCCGAGTGACCGTTCTGCGACGGAGCTCACGAGTGACCGATCGGCGATGCCGAGCGTGACGCGGGTGAGCGCCCCGTCGTCCGCAAGGGCCTGCCACTCGGCGTCGCCGGGTTCGCCGGCTCGAACGGTGACCAGCAGTCGTGCACCTCCGTGACGGACGACGTCGATCACGAGGCCGAGCGAGTGCGCATCGAGCCACTGGGCATCGTCGAGCACCAACACCCGGTTCCGGTCCTCGGACACGGCCGCGCGGATCGCCGTGGCGAGATCTGCGGGCGATGGCAGACCGGCTCCGCCGACACCCGAGTCGGCCAGCCCGGCGAGACCGGCGAGCGCCGAGTACGGCACGTTGCGACCGGTGAGCGTCGCTGTGAGCCAGCGGACGTCGACGCCGTCTCGTTCGAGGGTCCGCTCGACCAGGCGCGCCAGTGCGGTCTTGCCGACTCCGGCGTATCCGGAGATCAGCGCCCCGGATGACATCACGTCGTCGACCACGGACCGAACGAGTTCGGCGCGGTCGACGAGTGGCCAGCGGCGACGTCGTTGTTCAGCCACGTCGGTGCCGGACATCGCGGGCGAGTGTAGATCCGCGGGAGATGCCGACCATCCCCGAACGTCCGGATCGCCAGACCTAGCGTTCTCGACCGACGTGACACACCCCGTGTCCATGACCATGGTGGAGGGACGACCATGAACGACAACATCAGAATTCCGCTCGCCGAGGGGATCGGCACCGCGGTGCTGGTCATCGGTGGGCCAGGCACGGCGATCTTCGCCACCGGCCTCTTCAACGAATCGCTCAGCGTCGGCATCTTCGGTGTCGCGTTCGCATTCGGACTCAGCCTGCTGTGCATGGCCTATCTGATCGGCCGCATCTCCGGCTGTCACATCAACCCCGCCGTGACCATCGGCATGTTGGTCACCAAGAAGCTCGACGCTGCCAAGGCGGCCCCGTACTTCATCGGTCAGTTCGTCGGCGGCATCGTCGGTGCGGGCATCCTGGCGCTGATCCTCAGCGGAACGAGCGGCTACCTGTCCGCTGCCCAGGACGCCGGCTTCGCGTCCAACGGCTACGGCGTGCACTCGCCGGGCGGTTTCGACCTGATGTCGGTCGCGATCATCGAGATCGTCGTCACGGCGGTCTTCGTCCTGATCGTGCTCGGCACGACCAACGAGAACGGCGTGCCGAAGGGGTTCGGTCCGATTGCCGCCGGTCTCGGCCTGACGCTGGTGCACCTGATCTCGATCCCGGTGTCGAACACGTCCGTCAACCCGGCCCGTTCGCTGGCCACCGCCGTGTTCCAGGGCGACTGGGCGCTCGGCCAGGTCTGGGCGTTCATCGTCTTCCCGGCGATCGGTGCCGTCGTCGCCGGCGCGTTGTGGATGGTGCTGGGCGATCCGGAGCCCCACGTCAACGACGGACTCTGATCCCGGAGGTCTGATCTCGAGCAGGAACTCCGACAGTTGGGTGGGTTTTCGTTGCCCCTGATAGCTTCTCGGTCCGATGTCGGAGTTCCTGCGAGATTATTTGACCGTTGTCTGGTTCGGCGTCGCCGCACTGGCGATCGGCGGGCTGTTGTTGGGCCTCGCGGCCCTCGTTCGGCCGTCCAAACCCAACTACGACAAGGGTGTCGCGTACGAATCCGGTGTCGATCCGGTCGGCATGGGCTGGTCGCAGAGCCAGATCCGCTACTACGTGTTCGCTCTCTTGTTCGTGATCTTCGACGTCGAGGCCGTGTTCTTGTTCCCGTGGGCCGCGTCGATCGAGCGGTACGGCACGTTCGGGCTCGTCACGATGCTCATCTTCATCGTGCTCCTGCTCGATGGCCTCGTCTATGCATGGAAGCGAGGACTCCTCCGATGGGTCTAGTCGACAAGGGCCGTATGCCCGCCCCGCTCACCAAGCTGTTCAACATGAGCCGCTCCTACTCCCTGTGGGTGTATCAGTGGGGCCTCGCATGCTGCGCGATCGAGATGGGCGCCGCGTTCGCATCGCCCCGTTACGACGTGA